>CANRMY010000004.1 GCA_947631845.1 uncultured Oscillospiraceae bacterium
GGACGGGCCGGCCGGGTGTCCGGCCCGTACGACCGTTTTAAGCAGATTTTCGGGAATTCGAAGGACGGGCCGGCCGGGTGTCCGGCCCGTACGGGTGCGTTATACGTCATTCGGCCGGGGTCTCCGGTGCGGAGGCGGCGGCCACCTTGCCGCCGACGATGGCGGACAGGAGGGCGGCCAGGTCGATGCCGGTGGACTCCTTCATGCCGTCCATGACCTGGTTGGCGGACGACATCACGTCGCGTATGAGCTTTGTGGAGTTGCCGTCGCCGTACATAACGATCTTGTCGGTCTGTGCAAGAGGCGCGGCGGCGCTGCCCACCACCTCGGGCAGGGCCTTTAAGTACATCTCCAGGATGGACGCCTCGCCCATCTTCTTCTGGGCCTCGGCCTTCTTTTCGATGGCCTCCGCCTCGGCGATTCCGCGGGCACGGATACCCTCGGCCTCCTGCTCCATGGAGTAACGGAGCGCCTCGGCCTCCGCCCTTCTGGCTTCCGCCTGCTGTTCGGCCTCATAACGCTGGGCCTCCGCCTCCCGCTGGCGGCGAATGAGCTCCGCCTCGGCCTCCTTCTCGGCCTTGTACTTCAGCGCGTCGGCCTCCTTGCGCACCTCGGCGTCCAGCTTGCGCTCCCGGAGGGCGATCTCCCGCTCGGCCAGCTCCGCCTCCTTCTCGCGGCGGGCGATGTCGGCGTTGGCTTTGGTGACCTCGATGGTCTTGCGCTGCTGCTCCTGCTGGATGGAGTAGGCCGCGTCGGCCTCGGCCTTCTTGGTGTCAGCCCGCACCTTCATATCCGCCTGCTGGACCGCGAGCTCCGCGTTCTGCTCCGCGATCATCTTGTCCGCCTGGACCTTGACGGCGTTGGCCTCCTGCTCGGCGTTGGCGTTGGCGATGGCGATGTCCCGCTGGGCGTTGGCCTTGGCGATCTGGGCGTTCTTGCGGATCTGTTCCACGTTGTCGATACCCATGTTCTCGATGGTGCCCGCGCCGTCTTTGAAGTTCTGGATGTTGAAGTTCACCACCTCGATACCCAGCTTCTGCATATCGGGGACCACGTTCTCCGTGATCTTCTTGGCCACGCCCTGGCGGTCCTGGACCATCTCCTTCAGGCCCACGGAGCCCACGATCTCACGCATGTTTCCTTCCAGAACCTGGGTCACAAGGCTGATAAGCTCCTGCCGGTTCATGCCCAGCAGGGCCTCCGAGGCCTTTTTCAGGAGCTCGGGATCGGAGCTGATCTTGATGTTGGCCACACCGTCCACGGTGACGTTGATGAACTCGTTGGTGGGCACGGCCTCGCTGGTCTTTACGTCCACCTGCATGACCCGGAGGGACAGTTTGTCCACCCGCTCAAAGAAGGGGACGCGCCAGCCGGCCTTCCCGATGAGGATGCGCTTCTTGCCAAGGCCGGAGATGATGTAGGCCGTGTCCGGGGGCGCCTTCAGGTAACCCAGGACCAGCAGGATGACGACCAGGGCCGCGGCGGCCGCGCCGATGACGGCGCCGATGGGGATGTGGATGTTTGGCATGAAAATTCCTCCTTAAAATAGTTTTTTGTGTACCGGGGAGCGGCCCGGATAAACAAAAAAGACGCTCACGGTCACATGACCGTAAACGTCTCGCTGTCTATACGACCGCGCCCGCCGGATCCCCCATGGTGGATCGTGTTGTCGGCGGCGCGCCCCCTTCCGGGGTGCTACTCCCTGTTTACGTTAAAAATATAACACACTTTTCGGACGTTGTCAAGGGGTATTGTTAAAAAATTATCGAAATTTTTTATACCGCACCCGTACGGGCCGGACACCGGCCGGCCCGTGTATCAATTATCCGGGAATTTTCCCTAAGAAGTCGTAGGGGCCGCCGTGGACGGCGGCCCGTAAATAAAATCGTGGCGGAGCCGCAACCTTTTTAAGCGACGGCGCGTGGAAAATTCGATGGTGCGTCGGGCCGGCCGGGTGTCCGGCCCGTACGGGTACGTTTAACGTAATGCGTCGGAAATTTGGTAGTGCCATGGGCCGCCGAGGGCGGCGGCCCGTACGGCGTTGATCGAAGATTCAGTAGTTAACCGGGACGGGCGCGTTTAACGAAATGCGTCGGAAAAAACGCACCCGGCCAATCGTAGGGGCCGATGACCTCATCGGCCCGTGTATCGAATTCCCGGAAATCTTCCGTCAGACGCCGTAGGGGCCGCCGCCCACGGCGGCCCGTAAATAAAATTGCGGCGGAGCCGCAACCTTTTTAAGCGACGGTGCGTGGAAAATTCGATGGTGCGTCGGGCCGCCAAGAGAGGCGGCCCCTACGGCGTTGATTGATAATCCGGCGGTTGACCGGGACGGGCGGTTGAGGCGAAAAAACAGATTTTCGCCGTCTCTCCCCTCATTTTGCAATTGATTTGCCGGTCCGCTCATGATAAAATAACAAAGATGCAGACCATCACGAAAGGAATCAACACGCATGAGCAACGAGGTACGTGCCCAGCGCCTCACCGGCGAGCGGGCGCTTTTTATGAGCCGGGATCTGAAAATCTTCGACACCATCTTTGACGACGGCGAATCGCCGCTGAAGGAGAGCCGGGGCATCGAGCTTCAAAACTGCATGTTCAAATGGAAATACCCCCTGTGGTACTGCCGGGATATTCGGGTCAGGGACTGCCAGTGGTTCGAGATGGCCCGGGCCGGGGTGTGGTACACGGACGACATGGAGGTGGACCGGGCCGTCATCGAGGCACCCAAGAACTTCCGTCGGTGTAAAAACCTGACCCTCCGGGACGTGGATATGCCCAACGCCGCCGAGACGCTGTGGCACTGCGACGGGGTGACCCTGGAGAACGTGTCGGTGAAGGGCGACTACTTTGGGATGAACAGCCAACATGTGACGGCTGAAAATCTGCGTCTGGTGGGCAATTACTCCTTTGACGGCGGGAAAAACATCACGGTGACGAACTCCCGCCTCCTCTCCAAGGACGCCTTCTGGAACGGGGAAAATATTCTGGTGCGGGACAGCTTTATCTCCGGCGAATACTTAGGCTGGAACGGGAAAAACCTGACCTTCGAAAACTGCACCATCGAGAGCCTCCAGGGCATGTGCTACATTGAAAACCTGACCATGCGCCGGTGTAAGCTCCTGAACACCACCCTGGCCTTTGAGTACTCCACCGTGGAGGCGGACATCGACGGCAGCGTGGACTCCGTCATCAACCCCACCTCCGGCGCCATCCGGGCCGACGCCATCGGGGAGCTGATCATCGAAAAGGACAAGGTGGATCCCGGCAAGACCAGGATCCTCCTCAGGAACGGCAAGGGGAGCGACTGATGTACGATTTTGACAACGTCCCCGGCCGCTTCGGCACTGGCTCTTTGAAATGGGACGAGTGCAAGCCCGGGGAGCTTCCCCTCTGGGTGGCGGATATGGACTTCCCCGCCGCGCCGGAAATCCGCGCCGCCATTGAGGCGCGGGCCGCCCACGGGGTCTTCGGCTACAACATCATTCCCAGCGAGTGGGCGGACAGCTACGTCCGCTGGTGGCGGGAGCGCCACGGATTTGAGATGGAGTCGGAGTGGCTCATCTTCTGCACGGGCGTGGTGCCGGCCATCTCCACCTGCGTGCGCAAGCTGACCACGCCGGCGGAAAAGGTGATCATCGAGACGCCGGTCTACAACATCTTCTTCAACTCCATCCTCAACAATGGCCGGGTACCCTTAGAGGTCCCCCTGCGCCGGGACGGGGACGGGCGGTATCACCGGGACCTGGAGGCCCTGGAGAAGGCTATGGCGGATCCCCAGGCCGCCCTCATGATCCTCTGCAACCCCCACAACCCCGTGGGGCGGATCTGGCCCCGGGAGGAGCTGGCCCGCGTGGGCGAGCTGGCCCAAAAGCACGGCGTCACGGTGATCTCCGACGAGATCCACTGCGACCTGACCGACCCCGGCAGCGGGTACGTCCCCTTCGCCTCCGCCAGCGAGACGTGCCGGCAGGTGTCCGTCACCTGTCTGGCCCCCACCAAGGCCTTCAACATCGCCGGCATCCAGACGGCCGCCGTGTGCGTCCCGGAGCCCCATCTCCGGCACCGGGTCTGGCGGGGCCTCAACACCGACGAGGTGGCGGAGCCCAACACCTTCGCCGTCCCCGCCGCCGTCGCCGCCTTTGAGCAGGGCGGCCCGTGGCTGGACGAGCTGAGAGAATATATCTACCAAAGCAAGCTGACGACGTTGGAGTTTTTGAAGGCTCACGCGCCGGAGATCTCCATCACGCCCTCCGAGGCCACCTATCTGCTGTGGCTGGACTGCTCCCGGGTGACGGACGACACGGACGGGCTCTGTGCTTTCATCCGCGCCAAAACCGGCCTTGTGCTGTCCCCCGGCGCCCAGTTCGGCGGCGACGGGCGGTATTTCATCCGCCTCAACCTGGCCACCTCCCGGGTGCGCCTCACCGACGCCCTCGACCGCTTCGCCCGGGGCCTGAAGCTGTGGGCGGAAAAATAGCGCGCTTATAGGGGCCGTTTAAAATATCTATACGCCAAAAGGGGAGGGTCACGGGCCCTCCCCTTTTGGCGCATTGTGTACGGTGGTTCCCGTACGGGCCGGACACTGGCCGGCCCGTGTATCGAATTGCCGAATATCCATCGAACAGCTCTGTAGGGGCCGCCTCTCTTGGCGGCCCGCAATTAAAATACGCGGCGAAGCCGCAACCTTTTTGAGCGACGGCGCGTGTGAAATTCGACAGTGCGTCGGGCCGCCTGGAGAGGCGGCCCCTACGGAAGCGTATCAATCGGATATTGCGATATTCGACAGTGCCATGGGCCGCCGAGGGCGGCGGCCCGTACAAGAACCCCTCAAAGCAACCGCACACAATGTAGGGGCCGATGACCACATCGGCCCACATGCCGCACCGTCGAATTTCCCGCACGCCCACCGAATTTCCTAATATCCCCCATAACACGCCGTACGGGCCGCCGCCCTCGGCGGCCCACGAATTTCCGGCGCATTTCGTATAACGCACCCGTACGGGCCGGACACTGGCCGGCCCGTGTATCGAATTCCCGGAAATCCATCGAAAAGCCCTGTAGGGGCCGCCTCTCTTGGCGGCCCGATTTTATATAAGCGGCGAAGCCGCAACCTTTTTGATCGAAGGCGCGTGTGAAATACGACGGTGCGTCGGGCCGGCCGGGTGTGCGGCCCCTACGGGAACCACCGCACACAACATAACCGCAGGGGAGGGCCCGTTGGCCCTCCCCTTTTGCTTCGTGTTTTTTTCGCGGTTCCCTTTTATCCGCTTACGCTTCCTTGCAGTAGATGTGGTACGGCTGGCCCTCGATGTAGATGGGGGTCAGCTCGGCCTGGATCAGAGGTCTGGCGTAGTTGAGGAACGCCGGGAGCATATCGGTGAAGTTCTCGTTGACCCACTCCAGGGGCACCTTCTTTTCCAGGTTGGCCACCTCGGAGATGGGATGAAGCTCGGTGATGCACTGGTAGGGCTTGTTGGAGACGCGCCGGAGGGCCACCATCTCGCCGCTGTGGCCCTGGAAGGCGGCCTGAGCCGCCGCGCCGCCCACCTGGTAGGCCTCGGTGATGTCGGTACGGCTTGTCAGGTGCGAGGCGCAGCGCTGGAGGGTGGAGAGCTCGATGGAACGGGTCTTGGTGTCCAGATTGCGCTCCACCTGGCCTGCCAGATACCGGGCCGTACCGGTCAGGTTCTTGTGGCCGAAGGCGTCCACGCGCCGGGGGTCGTCGGACAGCTCGCAGACGTACCGGCCGTCCTCCAGCTTGACGCCCTCGGAGACGGCGATGACGATGCTGGGCTTTTTCTCCTGCATGACGCGGACTTTTTCAATGAAGCGGTCCACATGGAAGGGCACCTCGGGCAGGCAGATCATATCCACGCCCTCGCAGTCCTCTCCCCGGGCCAGGGAGGCGGCGGCGGTGAGCCAGCCGGCGTTGCGGCCCATGATCTCCACGATGGTCACGTACTTGGATCCGTAGACCGTGGCGTCGCGGATGATCTCCTTCATGACGACGCTTATGTACTTGGCGGCACTGCCGTAGCCGGGGGTGTGGTCGGTGATCATCAGGTCGTTGTCGATGGTCTTGGGCACGCCCATGAAACGGATGTCGGAGCAGACATGCTCGCCGTAATCGGCCAGCTTGCCGATGGTGTCCATGGAGTCGTTACCGCCGATGTACATGAGGTAGCCCACGTCCAGCTCCTCAAGGAGGGCCATCAGCTTCTTGTAGGGTTCCTCATTCTCCCGCCAGTCGGGGAGCTTATAGCGGCAGGAGCCCAGGTAGCTGGAGGGCGTGCGCTTGAGAAGCTCAATCTCCAGGCCGGTCTTGAACTTTTCGGAAAGGTCGATGTACTTGCCCTGCAAAAGGCCCTCGACGCCGTGGAGCATCCCGTACACATGCTCCGCGCCCCGGGCGCGGGACGCCTCGTATACGCCCGCCAGGGATGAGTTGATAACAGAAGTGGGACCGCCGGACTGACCTACCATCACGTTTTTGCTCATATTGCAGCCTCCTTGATATAATATATTATTCAACTTTTCATAAACCACGGGGCTAACACCCCACAATTTTGTTCATTGTAACATATTTCCCCGGATTTGGCAACAAGGATTTTGATGATATTTCCGCATTTTCACTTATATTCGCGTACTTTTCGGATTTCAATAAATTTTTATCGATTTTCGATAATTTCTTATTGACAATCAGAAATCCCTGTGCTACTATAGGCGCGAAAGGGGATGCGGAAAATGGGACAAAAGGAATTATCCTTGCTTTTGAAGGTCGTTGTGGCTGTGCTGGCGGTGTTTCTGGCGGCGGTGCTGATCTTCTTCGTACCGATGCTGGGAATCAATGTGGCGGATTACTACGCGGGCAAACCCCTCCAGACCGTCGTTTTCACCTGGATCGTGCCCGGGATCGTGGCGGTGTCCTCCATACCGGGCTTTATCGCCCTGTGGCTGGCCTGGAGGATCTTCACCGAGATCGGCCGGAACAACAGCTTCTGCGCCGAAAACGCCCGCAGGCTTCGCATCATAAGCCGCCTGGCTCTGGGGGACACCTGCGTCTATGTTATCCTGGCCGTGGCGGTGCTGGCGCTGGGGCCCAAGCATCCCTCGGTGCCCCTGATCTTCGTGGCCGTCACCCTGTTCGGCGCGGCGGTGACCGTCTGCTGCGCGGCGCTGTCGCACCTGACCCAGAAGGCCGCCGACCTGAAGGACGACAACGACCTGACCATTTGAGGTGACAATATGATCACTGTGAATCTTGACGTGATGCTGGCCAAGCGGAAGATGAGCCTGACGGAGCTGTCCGAAAAGGTTGACATAACGCTCGCCAATCTGTCCATTCTCAAGACCGGCAAGGCCAAGGCGGTGCGGTTTTCCACCCTGGACGCCCTCTGCCGCGCCCTCCAGTGCCAACCGGGGGACATCCTGGCGTTCACGGAGGACGGGGAGATATGAACAAGCGGCGTTATTTTTAGCGCCGCGTCTGTCCCCCGTACGGGCCGGACACGATTTCCCGCCACATTTCGTACAACGCACCCGTAGGGGCCAGAGACCCGCTCGGCCCACACACCAAGCCGCCGAATTCCCCACACGCTTACCCGAATTCCCGAAAATCTCCCATAACACGCCGTACGGGCCGCCCGGTGTGCGGCCCCTACGATTGATATGCTGCGTTTCCGTACGGGCCGGACACCCGGCCGGCCCGTGTCTCGAATTCCCGAATATCTTCCAATCAGCCCTGTAGGGGCCGCCTCTCCAGGCGGCCCGACGCACGCCGAATTCCCCGCAAATCTTCCCTCCAACGCCGTGGGGGCGGGTCCCAAACCCGCCCGGCCACGATCGTCCCAAAAAGGAGTTTTCACCTATGGAAAATAAGGAGCATTTTATGGAAAACGAGAATCAAAAACCTGAGATCCCTCAACAGGCTGAGAGCGGGGAGCTGACGCCCGCCGGAAACACATCCCTCTCCCCTGCCCCGGCGGGCGCGGCCGTCCGGTTCGACGCCTTCGACTGGCTGGCGGTGGTGCTGGGCGTGGCCCTGGGGGCACTGTGGTTCCGGGTGTTCTCTCTGGAGAGCCTGATAGCGGTGCCGGGTCTGGGAACCACGGCCTTCGTGCTGGGGGCGCTGGCCGCCGAGTGCGTCTATCTGCGGGGAAAGCTCCGGCCCACCCGCGCCGGCCTCTTTCTGGCGATCTGCACGGTGCTGCTGGCCCTGGCGGCGGGGCTGTTCCCGGACTATTCCGTGCGGATGATCGATCTTATGCTGCTCTCCTGCCTGACCCCGGCCTCGGCCCTGGCGCTGACCGGGCGGGACTTCCCGGCGCTCACCGCTTCGGTGGTCCCGGAGACGGTCAGGCTTTTCATCCCCAACCTGTTCCGGCATTTTCTCAAGCCCTTTCAGGCCCTGTGGCGGCGGGAGAAGGGGCGCAACGGCTTCTGGATCGTGATGCTGACGCTTCTGCTGATGATGCCGGTGCTGGTGGTGATCCTGACGCTTCTGGCCGGGGCGGATCAGGTGTTTGAGGCGATGCTGGGGGACGCGGGGCGGTTCATCAAGGAGACCGTTCTGCGGGGCCGGTTCCTGTGGGACTGGATCAAGGCCGCCGTGCTGGGCCTGATGCTGTTCTCCTTCCTCTATTCCCTGGCCCGCCCCGCCCCGGAGAAGGAGAGCGTCCCCAAAGACGACCCCGTCTCCCTCCCCTGCCTGCCCTACATCGCGGGCCTGACGGCGCTCAACCTCATCTACGCGGTGTTCGCCGTCATCCAGTTCATGTTCCTCTTCGGCGGAGCGGAGACGGCGGCCATGCAGGGGGGCTTTGCCCAGTACGCACGGCGCGGCTTCTTCCAGCTGGCGGCGGTGGCGGGGATCAACCTGGGCGCCGCGCTCCTGTGCGCCGCCCCCTCCGGGAAGGGCAAAAAGGCCGTGAACGCCCTGGTCTACGTCCTCATCGGCCTCACCGCCGTGATCCTGATCTCCGCCCTCTACCGCATGTGCCTCTACATCGGCGTGTACGGCCTGAGCCTGCTGCGGTGCGGCACCCTGGTCATCATGGCGTGGATCGCCGTGGCCCTCGCCGCCGTGGCGGTCAGGACCGCCAGGCCCGGCTTCCGGGTGTTCCCGGTGTTCCTGTGCGCGTTCCTGGTGTTGTGGCTGGCGATGAATTATGTCAACATCGACGCGGTGATCGCCCGGTATAACGAGGCCGCGTACCGGCGCGGGGACATCGAGGAATTTGACCGGGACTATCTCCGGGATCTGGGCCCGGACAAATCGCAAAACGCCTCCGCCGATTGGCCGGACAAGGTGCTGTTCCCGCGGGCGTAAAAAATGAGGAGCGTTTTCAGGGATAATCTAAAATCCTATCTTCTAATGGCCGCTTTGGGGATACTGGCGGGGCTTGCCGTCGTGTTTTTCATGGGTCTGCCGGACAACAGACTTTGGGCGTTTTATGATTGGAGCGCGAGGACGTTCGGATTTTGGGCGTTTTCCACCTCGTTGATCGTTTTCTTCAGCGAAAGCAAAAAGTGCGCGGCCATCAACGCGGGAACATACATTTTCCTGATGTTCCTGATCACAACGGCCGATCGATCCCTTCACGCCTATCAAAGCGGCGTTACGCCGTTCGCCTCCCTGGCCGAGCTGGCGGTAAACAGCGTCGGGGGCTGGCTTGCGTACAGCATCCCGCCCGCCCTGGGTTGCGCCGCGCTGGGGAGCGTCTTATGGTTTGGAAGGGAAAATACGGCGTGGGGAAAGGCGCTTCGGCTGATGCCGGCGGTCTTTATACTGGTGGAAACAGCCGCTCTTTTTTACAGCGTATGGGCCCGTCAGACAAGGCTTTTTTCGGCGCTGAGCGACCTTATCTGCCTGTTGGCATACGCCGCGATCCTCTTAAAATGAGGCGAGCAAGGCTCTTTTAATCCGTAAAAAAACAAGGAGGAAGTTGACCGTGTGGCTGATTTTAGGTGTTGGAGCAATCCTGGCGGCGGTTTTGAATCTCGTCCGGGCCTTCGCCGGCAAGGACGCGCGCTGGGCCGGATTTGTCAGCTTATCGCTGACCGCGTTGACAGTGTGCGCCTTTTACGGTGACGGCGCCCGCCGGGTGCTGGGGGCGGATTGGGGCGGACTTATGGACATCATGCCCACCGTGTCCAAGGCGCTGTGGGTGTGCGTGGCCGTCTCGATCCTCGTCAACGCTATCCCCCTTTTGAAGCTGTCAAAAAAGCCGTGACAAGTTGAAAATCCCGTGTACCAGGGCGGTACACGGGATTTTTATAGGTAAAGCTTATTTCTTTTTCCCGAATTTGCGGGGCTTTTCGGCGGAGCCGCCCAGGGCGGCGTCCAGCTTTTTCACCAGCTCCCGCTGTTCGGCGTTGAGGCTCTTGGGGATGGTGACCGCCACGGTGATGTACTGATCCCCGCGTCCGGGGGCGCGGAAATAGGGGATGCCCTTGCCCCGGAGGCGGAAGGTGTCGCCGTGCTGGGTACCGGCGGGGATGGTGAATTTGGCCTTGCCGTCCAGGGTGGGGACCTCCAGCTCCGCGCCCAGCATGGCCTGGGTGACGGTGATGGGGATCTCGCACAGCACCGACGTGCCGTCCCGCTCGAAAAGCTCGTGGGGACGGATGGAGACGGTCAGCAGGATATCCCCGGCGGGACCGCCGTTGTAACCGGCGTTGCCCTGGCCGGACAGGGACATGGTGACGTTGTTCTGGATCCCGGCGTCGATGTGGACGTTCACCGTCCGCTGGCGGCGCACACGCCCCTGGCCCTTGCACTTGGGGCAGGGATCCTTGACGATCTTGCCCTTGCCGTGGCACCGGGGGCACTCGGACTGGACGCGGCTCATCCCCAGGAAGGTGCGCTGGGTGGTGACGGTGCAGCCGGAGCCGTGGCAGTCGGGGCAGGTCTCGGCGGTAGAGCCCTTGGCGCAGCCGGTGCCGTGGCAGTCGTCGCACAGCTCCACCCGGCTGACGTTCAGGGTCTTGTCACAGCCGAAGGCGGCCTCCTCGAAGCTCAGGGAGACGCCCAGGCGTATGTCCTCCCCCGGACGGGGACCGTTTTTGCCGCGAGTGCGCCCGCCGCCGCCTCCGCCGAAGCCGAACATGTTGAAGAGGTCGTCCAGGCCGCCGAAGCCGGAAAATTCAAACCCGCCGTAGTCGCCGTTTTGGGAGGCGTAGCTGGGATCCACGCCGGCGAAGCCGAACTGGTCGTATTTGGCCCGCTTCTCCTTGTCGGAGAGGATCTCGTAGGCCTCGCCGGCCTCCTTCATCCTCTGCTCGCACTCCTTGTCGCCGGGGTGCAGATCCGGGTGGTTCTCCTTGGCGATCTTGTAAAAAGCCTTTTTCAGCTCCGCGTCCGTGGCCGTCTTTGGGACGCCCAGGACCTCGTAATAATCTCGCTTGTCTGCCATAGAAAATATTTCCTTTCACGCGCCTTTGCGGACAGCTTCGGCTGTCCGCAAAAGGGTGGTTATTGGGAGATCGGTCTTTTATTTTTTGTCGTCGTCCACGGTGTAGTCGGCGTCGTAATAGCCGCCGTTGCCGGGGTTCTGGCCGCCCTGGTTGGGATCGTAGCCGCCCTGCTGGCCGGGGTTGAAGCCCTGGCCCTGGGGATTGGCCTGGGCATAGAGCTTCTCGCTGACCTTGTAGAACACCTGGGTCAGGTTGTCGGTGGCGGACTTGATGGCGGCGGTGTCGGTGCCGGAGAGGGCGGACTTCAGAGACGCCAGGGCGTTCTCCACCTCACTCTTGTCGGCGGGATCCAGCTTGTCGCCGGACTCGGAGAGGATCTTCTCGGTCTGATAGACCATCTGATCGCCCTGATTGCGGGTCTCCACCTCTTCCTTGCGCTTGGCGTCCTCGGCGGCGTACTGCTCGGCCTCGCGGACGGCCTTGTCGATGTCGTCCTTGGACATGTTGGAGGAGGAGGTGATGGTGATGTGCTGTTCGCGGCCGGTGCCCATATCCCGGGCGCTGACGTTGACGATGCCGTTGGCGTCGATATCGAAGGTCACCTCGATCTGGGGGACGCCGCGGCGGGCCGGGGCGATGCCGTCCAGGTGGAAGCGGCCCAGGGACTTGTTGTACTGGGCCATCTCGCGCTCGCCCTGGAGGACGTTGACCTCAACGGAGGTCTGGTTGTCCGCGGCGGTGGAGAAGACCTGGCTCTTCTTGGCGGGGATGGTGGTGTTGCGCTCGATGAGCTTGGTGAACACGCCGCCCAGGGTCTCGATGCCCAGGGACAGGGGGGTGACGTCCAGCAGGAGGATGCCCTCCACGTCGCCGCCCAGGACGCCGCCCTGGATGGCCGCGCCCACGGCCACGCACTCGTCGGGGTTGATGCCCTTGAAGCCGTCCTTGCCGGTGAGCTTCTTCACCTCGTCCTGCACGGCGGGGATGCGGCTGGAGCCGCCCACCATCAGGACCTTGGAGATGTCGTTCCCGGACAGGCCCGCGTCGGACATGGCCTGACGGACAGGGCCGGCGGTGGCCTCCACCAGATGGGCGGTCAGCTCGTTGAACTTGGCCCTCGTCAGAGGTACGTCCAGATGCTTGGGGCCGGTGGCGTCGGCGGTGATATAGGGCAGGTTGATGGTGGTGCTCATCATGCCGGACAGATCGCACTTGGCCTTCTCGGCGGCCTCGCGGAGCCTCTGCATGGCCACGCGGTCGGTGGACAGGTCGATGTTGTTGGACTTTCTGAACTCGTCAATGAGATATTTGACCACGCACTGGTCGAAATCGTCGCCGCCCAGGCGGTTGTTGCCGGCGGTGGCCAGGACCTCGATGACGCCGTCGTCGATGTTCAGGATGGACACGTCGAAGGTGCCGCCGCCCAGGTCGTAGACCATGATCTTCTGGCTCTGCTCCTTGTCCACGCCGTAGGCCAGCGCGGCGGCGGTGGGCTCGTTGATGATGCGCTTCACGTCAAGGCCGGCGATCCTGCCGGCGTCCTTGGTGGCCTGACGCTGGGAGTCGGTGAAGTAGGCGGGGACGGTGATGACCGCCTCGGTGACGGGCTGGCCCAGATACGCCTCCGCGTCGGCCTTGAGCTTCATGAGGACCATGGAGCTGATCTCCTGGGGGGTGTAGGACTTGCCGTCGATGGTGACCCGGTAGTTGGAGCCCATCTCGCGCTTGATGGAGCTGACGGTCCTGTCGGGGTTGGTGATGGCCTGGCGCTTGGCCACATGGCCCACCATGCGCTCGCCGTCCTTGGAGAAGGCCACCACGGACGGGGTGGTGCGCATCCCCTCGGCGTTGGCGATGACCACGGGCTCGCCGCCCTCCATGACCGCCACGCAGCTATTGGTCGTACCGAGATCGATACCGATGATTTTTCCCATTGTGAATTCCTCCTGTTATATAGTTAAGATTGAGTATACGTTTTTATGAAGGCCTGTACGGGCCGGACACCGGCCGGCCCCTGGCCGGGTCATATCAATTCGCGACCTTGACCATGGAGAACCGGATCACCTTGTCCCCCAGGGTGAAGCCCTTCTGGAACTCCTCCACCACCTGGTTTTCGCCGTACTGCTCATCCTCGATGTGCATGACGGCGTTGTGGAGCTTGGCGTCGAAGGGCTGGCCCACGGCCTCGATGGGCCGGATGCCCAGCTTCTCAAAAACACCCTCAAGCTGGGTCATGGTCATCTCGATGCCCTTCAGAAACGCCTCGTCGGAGCATCCCGTCTTCAGGGCCCGCTCCAGGTTGTCGTAGACCGGCAGGAAGCCCGCCGCGGTGTCGGATTTGACCTGGGCGTACAGGGCCTCCCGCTCCTTGGTGGAGCGCTTGCGGTAATTTTCATATTCGGCGTAGAGCCTGGTGTATTTATCCTTCTCGGCGGCTAAAAGCTCCTCCGCCGCAGGTTCCTTGGGCTTTTCCTCCTTGGGTGCCTCCTGGGGTGCGGCCTCGGGGGTCTTGACCTCCCGCTCCTCGTCTCGGGGCGTCTCTTCCTTATTTTTGGGCATCGCTGTCTCCTCCCTTGATCATTAGTTTGCCGAAGCCCGCCGGCGGCGACGATCCCGCGCCCAGGAGCCTGGAGAGGCCCCCGGCGATGTACGCCAGCTTGGCCGCAACGGCGGAGTAATCCATTCTGGTGGGCCCCACCACGCCGATCAGGCCCCGCATCCCGTCCCCCGCGTCGTAGCTGGCCAGGACCACGGAGGAGTCCCGCAGCTCCAGCGCCGCGTTCTCCGGGCCGATCAGCACCTTCACGTCCCCGAAATCCGGGGCGGCAGTGAGGGCGGAGAGATTCCGGGAATCGGAAAGATAATTGATGAGCCGGTGGGCCTTGTCAGGATCCTGAAATTCCGGGAGCTTCAAAAGATTGGCCTCGCCGGAGACGTTGGCCCCCGCGCCCTTGGAGGTCATCAGCGTCTCGATGAGGAACCCCGCGACGACGGAGGTGACGCCCATGGTGTCGCCCGCGGCCCGCTCCGTGGAGGCGATGAGCTCCGGGGTGATCCGCTCCTCCGAAAGTCCGGTGAAGTTGGCGTTGAACAGCGCCGACAGGCGCGTCAAAAGCGTCTGCGTGGAGGAGAAGGGCAGATGCACCAGCTTGTTCTTCACCGTGTCGCCGGTGAGCAGAAGGACGATGATGAAGGAATTGGGGTCTAAATAGATGAGATCCACCCGCTTCACCGTGGCCGAGGCGGCGGCGGAGATGGTCAACGCCGGATAGCTGGTCAGCTCCGTAGCCATTTTTCCCACATCCGCCATCAGCTTATCCGTGCCGGCGGGGGTGCTTTGGAGCTTGCGGTTGATCTCCTCCGTCTCGCTGTGGGACAGCTCCCGCTCCATCATCAGCTCGTTGACGTAGAGCCGGTAGCCCTTGGCCGTGGGGACGCGTCCGGCGGAGGTGTGGGGCTGTTCCAGATAGCCCTCCCTGGTGAGGGCCGCCAGCTCGTTGCGGATGGTGGCCGAGGAGCAGGTAAGGCCGGTCCTGGCCAGGACCGTATGGCTTCCGATGGGTTCGGCGGCGTCGATGTACCCCTCCACCACCGCCCGGAGAATTTTCTTTTGCCGCCCGGTAAGCTCCATGTTTTCACCTTCTTAGCACTCCCTTTTCCTGAGTGCTAAAGACACTTTACCACCAAGGGCAAGGAATGTCAATAGGCAGATGGGGATTTTATAAAAAATTCAAAAATATGCCCCCCGGAGACCGGGAGGCATGATCTGTCGACAGAGGAAACGCGCGGCGGCGTCACCGGCGGCGCGTAAGAGCATCGGTCAGCTTCGCCCTGACCTCCTCCCAGGTCCCGTCGGTAAAGGCGTCGGTGGGGAGCACCAGGACGCCGCCCCGGTAGCGCAGGACGGCGGTACCGTCCTTCTCCCGGAGCTTCAAAAGGGCGCGGCAGCTGATCTCATGGGCGGCGCGGCCCTCCCGGAGGACCAGGGAGGTGGCGCGGAACACCACCGTCCGCTCCCAGTTCTCCCCGCCCCAGAGGACGGAGAAGGTCTGATAGTGCCGGCGGGCCATGACCAGCCAGTGGAGCAGGAGAAAATAGAGCAGCACGGCCAGACAGGCCAGGAAGAACAGGGTATACCGGCCCGTGGTCAGCACGAAGATGAAGAAGAGGGTGATGACGAAGAGGGACTTATTGATGTTCCACGCCCTGCCCTGGAACTGCTCCAGCAGCGCCTCGCGCCGGAAAAGCGCCCAGGTGACGGGATAAACGCACGTCTGCATGGCTTATTCGTCGCCGAAGGAGATGCCCAGGAGCCGCGCCTCGGCGATGATGTCGCCCTTGGGGTCCACCGTCTTCAGCTTGCCGGCGATCTCCTTTAAGGGGACGGAGACGATCTTGTGGTTCTGGATGGCCACCAGGTCGCCGTATTTCTCCTCGTAGATATTCAGGGCCGCCTGAGCGCCCAGGCGGGAGGACAGCACCCGGTCGTAGGCGCAGGGCATACCGCCGCGCTGCATGTGGCCGGGGACGGTGACGCGCACGTCCTTGCCGGTGGCCTCGGTGATCTGGGCCGCCAGCTCGTAGGAGACGGAGGGGTAGTTGGCCGCCAGCTCCTCCAGGGACTTTTTCCGGTCCTTCTTGGACATATCGGCCCGCTCTTTGGAGATGGCGCCCTCGGCCACCGCCAGGATGGTAAAGTCATGGCCGGTCTTGCCGCGCTCCTGGATCTTGCCGATGACGGACTTGAGCTTGTAGGGGATCTCGGGGATGAGGATGATGTCCGCGCCGCCGGCGATGCCCGCGTTCAGCGTCAGCCAGCCCACCTTGTGGCCCATGACCTCCACGATGAAGATGCGGTTGTGGGAAGCGGCGGTGGTGTGGATGCAGTCGATGACGTTGGTGGCCGTGGCGATGGCGGACTGGAAGCCGAAGGTGGTATCCGTGCCCCACAGGTCGTTGTCGATGGTCTTGGGCAGGCCGATGACGTTGAGACCCTCCTCATTGAGCAGGTTGGCGGTCTTCTGGCTGCCGTTGCCGCCCAGCACCACCAGGCAGTCCAGCTTCAGCTTTTTGTAGGTGTCCTTCATGGCCTTGACCTTGTCCAGGCCGTTGCGGTCCGGCTCCCGGATGAGCTTGAAGGGGGTGCGGGAGGAGCCCAGGATGGTGCCGCCCACGGTGAGAAGGCCCGTGAAGTCCCGGGGGGCCATGCGGCGGTATTTTTCATAGATCATGCCCTTGTAGCCCTCCAGGAAGCCGACGATCTCCACGCCGTCCGCCCCGTAGAGGCTGTAAAGGCCCTTGGCCACGCCGCGCATGGTGGCGTTCAGCGCCTGGCAGTCGCCGCCGGAGGTAAGTATGCCGACACGTTTCATAGTGCAATCTCCTTTTAATTAAAATGGGTAGGTATATTATACCATAACAATTTCAATTGGAAAGAGGGTTTTTGTGTAATTCGCAAAATTTTTTGAAAATTTGCCAAAGCGGCGGAATTGTGATATACTTTGCCCGTAACGAGGTGAAAATCATGATCCTTTACCTTGGCGACAGCCTGACGCGGGGGCTGGTGGGCTGGTCGTACATCAAATTCATGCCCCCGGAGCCCTGCAAGAACGGCGGTCTGGACGGCGATACCGCCCACGGGGCCCTGCGGCGGCTCCACATCTACCGGAAAACGCCCTGGTATCCCCAGGTCACCACCGTGGTGGTGGGCATCGGCACCAACGACCTTCTCCAGCCCCATCTGATGTCCACGGGCTTTATGTGGAAGGTGATCTTCGGCTGGCGGCGGGGCTGGAAGAAGTGGGCGGACAAGCCGGAATATGAAAAGGTGATGCGGCAGATCGTCGAGACGGTGCTGGCGGACGGGAAAAAGTGCGTGCTGATGGGCCTTCCGCTGATGCAGCTCCGGGACTACCCCTTAGAGGAGCTGGAGGCCCGGAACGGCATCGTGAAAAGGCTGGCGGACGAATACGGCCTGCCCTTCGCCGACGTGATGGGCGCGGAGCTGGCGGCGGCGCCCGACGCCCGGCGGGACTATGATTTTGGCCGTCTGGGCCTTCTGCGGCTGTGCGACATCCTCCTGATGGGGCTTTTCCCCCGGACCAAAGACGGCTTTTCCCGGCGGCGGGGGCTGGAGCTCACGGTGGACGGTGTCCACTTCAACACCCGTTCGGGGACCATCGCGGCGGAGGCGGTGAAATCATGTCTGTGAAAACCTTTGCCCTGTTCGGCTCCGGGGAGTACGGTGCGGACATGCCGGCACTCCCGGCGGGGACGTTCCTCATCGCCGCCGACGGGGGCCTTGCGTTTCTCGCCGGTCACGGCGTCACGCCCCACCTGATCGTGGGGGATTTTGACTCCTACGGCGGTCCCCTGCCGGAGGGCGTGGAGGTCATCCGTCACCCGGTGATGAAGGATCAGACGGATATGGAGCTGGCGGTACGCGAGGCCCTGGGGCGCGGGGCCGGCAGGATTTTCCTGTACGGCGGCCTGGGCGGGCGGCTGGACCACACCCTGGCCAATCTCCAGCTCCTGGTGATGCTGGCGCGGCGGGGCGTGGAGGGGTACCTCAAGGGGAAAAACGAGACGGCCACGGCCCTCAGCCGCCGCGCCGCCCGATTCTCCCCGGACTTTACCGGCACGGTGTCGGTCTTCGCCTGCGGCGCGGCCGTGGTGACGGAGACGGGGCTCCTGTATAAGCTCCGGCGGGCGGCGCTGACAGACGAGCGGCCCCTGGGGGTCAGCAACGAGTTTACGGGCACGGAGGCGGAGATCGCTGTCCACGAGGGCACGGCCCTGCTCCTGTGGGGCGCGGAAAATCGCGGTCTTCCGCGGATCATCGAGGTGTGAGTATGGACTTCAAAGCGGCGATATTCGATCTGGACGGCACGCTCATCGACTCCATGGGCGTGTGGGACGGGGCGTGGAAGACCTTCTGCGACCGCCACTCCCCCGCTCCCGACCCGGCGGCCTACGCGGAGTACAAGGCGCGGACGCTGGTCACCGCCTGCGCTTATTATAAGGAGCGCTTCGGCATCCGGGCCGGTGTGCCGGAGCTGTGCCGGGAGGTCAACGGCATCGTCCGCCAGGGCTATGCCGCCGTGGCCCCCAAGGCCGGCGTGCCGGCATATCTTCAAAAGCTGAAAAGCGCCGGCGTCCGGTGCTGTGTGGCCACCAACACCGCCAGGGAGCTGGTGGAATACGTGCTGGCGCGGCTGGGGCTGGGGGATTTTTTCGACTTTATCCTCCCCTGCGCCGAGTTCGGCTCCGGCAAGGACAGGCCGGAGATCTTTCTGGAGTGCGCCCGGCGGCTGGGGGCGGCCCCGGCGGAGACGTGCGTCTTTGAAGACGCGCCCCACGCCCTGAAGACCGCCCACGACGCCGGATTTCGGACGCAGGCGGTCTTCGATCCCTCCTACGCCGCCCATGCGGCGCTTCTGCGCGCCGTGGCGGACGCCTACGCCCTGTCCTTTGAGGAGCTGCTCTGACCCCGCCCTTTCGTCAGCGGGTCCTATTTTTCAAAAACTCCCTTGACAGGGAGATATTGGAGTGATATCATTATGATATCAGCCAAATCAAAAGGGGTGATCCACTTGATCCTTGCTCTGCGCGATATCCACAAATCCTTCGGGGAGAAAAAGGTCCTCACCGGGGTCAGCTTCACCGCCGAGAGCGGCAAGGCCTTCGGGCTTCTTGGCCGCAACGGGGCGGGCAAGACCACGTCCATCCGCATCCTCATGGGCGTGTTCCCCGCCGATTCCGGCGATGTGCTGATGGACGGCAAGCCCCTCGACCACAAAAGGGTGGGCATCGGGTATCTACCGGAGGAACGGGGCCTCTACCCCAAGAAAAAGATCATCGATCAGCTGGTCTATTTTGCCCAACTCAAGGGCATGAAGACCCAGGACGCGGTGAGGGCCTGCGACCGGTGGCTGGAGCGGCTGGGCATGAGCGAGTACCGGGACAAGCGGCTGGACACCCTCTCCAAGGGCAACCAGCAGAAGATCCAGCTGGTCACCGCCCTGGCCCACGACCCGGAGATCGTCATCCTGGACGAGCCCTTTTCCGGCCTCGATCCCATCAACGCCATGCTTTTGAAGGACGTGGTGAAGGAGGAGATCGGGCGGGGCAAGATCGTCCTGTTCTCCTCCCACCAGATGAGCTGCATCGAGGAGTTCTGCGACGCCATCGCCATCCTCAACAAGGGGCAGGTAGCCGTCACCGGGGATCTCCACGCCATCAAGCGGGAGTACCCCCGGGACAGGCTGGCGATCCGCTCCCCGGAGGCCGGCAAAATCGCCGCCGCCTTCCCCGGCAGAACGGAGCGGGCGGAAAACGGCGAGCTCATGTTAAAGCTGGAAAGTCCGTCGGAGAAGATGAGCGTGCTGCGCCGGCTGTCGGAGAGCTTCGATATCGACGAGGCGCGGGTCTTTGAGCCCAGTCTCAACGACATCTTCGCCCAGTACGCGGGGGATTGAGAGGTGCGGTATGGAACAGTTTCGAAAGATCCTCAAATTTGAGCTGAAGGGCTATCTCACCAACAAGGTCTTCGTGGGCGTCACCTGCTTTTTAGTGGCGGTGATCTTCCTGGTCACGTTCCTCCCCCGGGTGCTGGACTTCTTCGGAAGCGAGGATACCGGCGAACCGCCCGAGGATCGGGAGATCATGCTGGTCTCCGGCGGGGACGAGTCCGTGCGGGCGGCCCTGTCCCAGGCGTTTCCCGAATACGAGGTGCGCCTGACGGAGGGCGACGTCAAGGCCCCGGTGACCGGGGGCGAGGCCGCCTGCGCCGTGGAGCTGCACGGCCTTTCGGCGTTTACCTACTATGTGGACAACCTCAGTATGTACGACACCAACGCCCAGCGCGTCTCGGAGGTACTGACGGGACTTTACCGGCTGGCGGCGCTGGCGGAGGCCGGGGTCGCCCCGGAACAGGCGGAGGCCATCATGTCCGCGGCGGCGAGCTTCGATGTCCGGAGCCTGGGCGTGGATCAGGGACAGAATTTCTTCTACACCTACGTGATGATCTTCGCCCTCTACATGGTCATCCTGCTCTACGGGCAGATGGTGGCCACCAACGTGGCCACGGAGAAAAGCTCCCGGGCCATGGAGCTTTTGGTGACCTCCGCCGACCCCACCGCCATGATGTTCGGCAAAGTGGCGGCCTCGTGTCTGGCGGGGCTGGCGCAGCTGGTGTGCGTGTTCGGCTCGGCGCTTTTGTTCTACAACCTTAACCGGGGCTATATCGAGGACGGCGGCATTCTCTCCCTGCTCTTCGACATGCCCCCCTCCCTGCTGGCGTATATGTTCTTATTCTTCATTCTGGGCTTTTTCATCTACGCCTTTCTCTACGGGGCCATCGGCTCCACCGCCTCCAAGCTGGAGGACATCAACACCTCCGTCATGCCCGTCACCATGATCTTTATCGCGGGCTTTTTCGTGGTGGTGTTCGGTATGTCCAGCGGCAGCGTGGACAACCCGCTGATGGTGGCCTGCTCCTTCATCCCCTTCACCTCCCCCATGGCCATGTTCACCCGCGTCGCCATGTCCCACCCGGCCCTGTGGGAGATCGGGCTGTCCGTGGCCATTCTTCTGGGCTCCTGCGCCGGCGTAGGCGTCCTGGCGGCCAGGATCTACCGGGTGGGCGTCCTGCTCTACGGGACAAAGCCCGGGCTTCGGGAGATCCTCCGGATGCTGAAAAAAGCGTAAAATTGAATGAAGACAGCTTTTCACCCCGCCTCCCGGCGGGGTGAAAAACTATGCGGAAAGGAAACGCGCGGGCCGCCTGGAGAGGCGGCCCCTACAAGGTTGTACGATAGGTTTTTGGGAAGTCGATACACGGGCCGGCCGGTGTCCGGCCCGTACGGGTACGTTATACGAAATGCCACGGAAATTCGTGGGCCTGCCGAGGGCGGCGGCCCATGACACCACTGAATTCCGCAATATCCGATTCATACGCTTCCGTAGGGGCCGCCTCTCTTGGCGGCCCGTTCATTTCAATGGCGGCGAAGCCGCAACCTTTTTGGGGCGGGCGTTCATGGTAATTCGGTACCCGGGCCGGCCGGTGTCCGGCCCGTACGGGTACGTTTATCGTAATGCGCCGGGAATTCGATGGGCCGCCGAGGGCGGCGGCCCGTACAAGGTTGTACGATAGGTTTTTGGAAATTCGCCACACGGGCCGTCAAAAGAACTTTTCCGGCTGCTCGTGGACCTCGCTGACGCGCACGTCCACGTCGGGGAAGCGCTCCGCGATGAGGCTCGCCAGCACAGGGACCACCACGTTTTCGGTGGAGAAGTGGCCGGCGTCGATGAGATTCAGGCCCAGCTCCCGGGCGTCGATGAACTGGTGGTGCTTCACATCGGCGGTCACGTAGGTGTCCGCCCCGGCCTCCAGCGCCTCCAGCATCTCATTCCCCCCGGCGCCGCCCAGGACGGCCACATGATGCACCGGACGCCCCGCGTCCACGTATCGCAGGCCGCCGGCGTTCAGCGCGCCCTTCACATGGGGCAGGAACGCCGCCATACTCTGCTCCGGCACCCAGCCGACGCGGCCGCACCGCTCCGCCCCGAAGGGCTCCGCGTCCGCGATGCCCAGGGTCTCGCACAGGGCGTCGTTGACCCCGCCGGGGGCGATGTCCAGGTTGGTGTGCATACAAATGGCGCTCATCCCCGCCCGGGCCAGATGGAGGACGCGGGCGCTTGTGGTGTCGGAATCCGTCACGTTTTTCAGCTCAAAAAACAGCGGGTGGTGGGACACGATCAGATCCGCCCCCAGCTCCGCGGCCTCCCCGATCACCGCCTCGGTGATGTCCAGGGCGCACAGGACGGAGCGGATCTCGTCCTCCCAGGAGCCCACCAACAGCCCCACGTTGTCAAAGCCCAGCTTCAGCTCCACCGGGGCCAGCCGGGCGATCTCCTCATAGATCTCGCTCAATTTTGCCATTTTCTCGTCTCCTTCAGGATCGTATCAAGCCTTTCCAGCTTCTCTTTCAGGGCGGTCAGCTCTCCGCCGCCGGGAGCCTCCCCCCGCTCCATGCCCGCCAGGGCCCTTTGGACGCGGCTTCGCTCCCGCTCCGCAAACGGCCCCAACAGCGGGTCGCGCCCCGCCGTCAGCGCCCGGGCCGGGTCAAAGCCGCCCGCCCCCGCCGCCGCTTCCATGATCAGATAGGGCTTTCCCCCGTCCATGCGTAGGACGGCCCGCTTACACGCAAAGCCCGCGCCGTCCAGATACGCCGCCAGCTTGTCCACCCGGCTCTGGGGCTGGAGCACAAGCCTCGCTCCGGCGATCCAGGGGCAGCCGGACAGGATGCCGGCCATCGTCTCCCCGCCCATGCCGGCGACGACCACGGTCCCGAACGTCTCCGGCACGTCCTTCAGGCCGTCGGACAGATAGAAGGCGATTTTGTCCTCCACGCCGCAGCCCCGCGCCGACCGGCGGGCGCTGTCCAGGGGGCCGGGGTTTATATCCGAGGCGGCGATCCGGTCAAACAGGCCGTTCAGGGCAAAATACACCGGCAGATACCCGTGGTCGGTGCCCACGTCGATGACGCTTTCGCCCCTCCCGGCCAGGGCGGCCGCGGCCGCCAGCCTTGGTGACAGCTTTATCATAATACCACCATAAAGCGGAAGGCGGACTTTTGTCCGCCCTCCTGTTTTTTGTTTTTTCAGGCCTCGCTTGCCAGGAAGCTGTTCAGCTCCTCCAGGAAGTCGTCCGGGTCCACGCCGTGGGTCATGCATGCCTGCTCGATGGTCTCGCCGGTGGCAAAGGCACAGCCCAGGCAGTGCATACCGATGTTCAGAAAGAGGGGCTGGGACTGGGGCGCTTTCATCATGACCTCCGCCACGATGGTATCTTTTGTGAATGTCATAAAATGACCTCCCGATCTTTATTTCATCCCTATTATACCACCCCTTCGGGGAATTTCAATAGGGAAAATTGCGGATCGGGAGGCCGTGTGGGAGCGGGCCGGCCGGGTGTCCGGCCCGCTAAGGCGGGAGGCGGCCCGTTTATTCCTCCGTCCCCACCATCTCCCGGTAGTCCTCCAGCTCGCAGACGGCGTCCGGCGGGAAGAACTCATTAACGGGGAAGTCGATGCGGTTGAAGAGGGAGCAGGGATCCTCGCCGCCGGTGCCCACGCACGCCTTCTCCGGCACGCAGTAGTCGTACACCGGGATCAGCAGCTGGGAATCCCGCTCCAGTCTCACGATGGTAAACTGGCCCAGGGTGACGATGACCCGCCGCCCGGCCCCGTCGGAGACGATGGGGGAATCGAACATGTCAAGGATATACTGGGGCAGCTCCAGCGGCTCCGGCATCACGTCGGAGCAGGCGTCCACCACGTCCAGGCTCAGGACGATGGGATCCACCGCCTCCACCACCGCTCTCGGCAGGTTGGTGCCGTCGATCACGTTCCTGTCCACGCAGGAGGGGCCGATGTCGGAGGTGAAGATCTTGGCGCTCCCCTCGCTGCCGAAGAGCAGCACCCGCTTGGTGAAGGAGGCCAGGCCCTCGATGGGGGCGATGAGGCCGCTGGACATGCACACATCCGCCCGGATCTTGTAAAAGAAGCGGATATCCACGGTGTAGTACCCCCTGTTGAAGGTCACCGGCTCCACCATGGGGCTGGCCCAGAGGAGCTCCGCGGATCTGGCCCGCACGTTGAGGCCGTTGTCCAGATTCACCTGGGAGGTCTCCGTCAGGTAGACCCGCAGATCCTCCAGGCAGTCCTTATCCTTGCAGGAATCGTATATCTTGCTCGTATGTACACAGACGGCCTCGCGGATGCTCACGTCGCCGCCAACGGGGCCAGGCACAACTTTGGATGACATGGAAATTTCCTCCTAAACTCGCGTCTGCAGACGCGTGATTTTCATTACAGTCTATGCCCCACGAAAATATGTGTGATATCTTCGTGGGAAGATGTTGCGGTTTTTTTCGTTATGTGGTACAATGTATGGTAGATTTTTATGGGCATGGGAGGCGAGGCGTTTGGCCGTCATATTGGGCATCGACCCGGGGGTCGCCACCGTGGGCTTCGGGGTCATCGACGCCTCCGGCGTAAAACAGCGGTTTATAAACTGCGGGGCCATCACCACCCCGGCCCACACAAAGCTCTCCTCCCGGCTTGACCAGATATACCATGATATGCGGGAGCTGATCGGGACATTCAAGCCGGAGGCCATCGCCATCGAGGAGCTTTTTTTCAACACCAACATCACCACCGGCATCGACGTGGCCCACGGGCGCGGCGTTATCCTGCTGGCCGGGGCGGAGCTGATGGTCCCCATGTACGAGTACACGCCCCTGCAGGTGAAGCAGGCCATCACCGGCTACGGCCGGGCGGACAAGAAGCAGATGATGGAGATGGTGCGCCGGCTCCTGGGCCTCCCCTCCGTGGCGCGGCCCGACGACGCCTCCGACGCCCTGGCCCTGGCCATCTGCCACGCCCGGTTTTCCGGCTCACTACTGACTTATGAGGGAGGACGGGACGAATGTTCTACTATATAGAGGGCGCCGTAGCGGCCCTGGATAAAAATCTGGCGGTCATCGACGCCGGCGGCGTGGCCTTCGCCGTCAACACCACCGTCAACACCCTGACGCGTCTGCGCGCCGGGGAGAAGGCCAGGCTCTACACCTATCTCAACGTGGGCGAGAACGCCATGGATCTCTACGGGTTTTACGATCTGTCCGAAAAGCGGTGCTTCGAGCTGCTCCTGGGCGTCTCCGGCGTGGGGCCCAAGGCGGCGCTGTCCGTCCTCTCCGTCTGCACGCCGGAGTCCCTGGCCATGGCGGTGGTGACGGAGAACGAGAAGATGCTCACCGCCGCCCCCGGCGTGGGCAAACGCGGGGCCCAGCGGATAATCCTGGAGCTCCGTGACAAGATAGCCAAGGAGCTGCCCGCCGCCGGTCCCGGCTCCGCCGCCGCCCCCGTCTCCCCCGCCGTCGCCGGCGTGCCGGGGAAGAAGCTCAACGACATCACCGGCGCGCTGACCGTCCTGGGCTACGCGCCCCAGGAGATCACGACGGCCCTCCACGGGCTGGACCTCGAGAGCATGAGCGTGGAGGAGGCCGTCAAGGCGGTGCTCAAGGGCTCTGTCAAGTGAGGAGGGCGGAAAGATGATCGACTATTCCAAAAACACGGCGGAACCCGGCGACGACAACATCCTCACCGCCCAATATACCCCCGAGGACGACGCGGAGGGCTCCCTGCGGCCCCGGTACTTAAAGGAATACATCGGCCAGGAGAAGGCCAAGCAGAATCTGAGCGTCTTCATCGAGAGCGCCCGGCGCAGAAGCGAGCCCCTGGACCATGTGATCCTCCACGGCCCTCCGGGCCTGGGCAAGACCACCCTGGCGGCCATCATCGCCAACGAGATGGGCTCCACCCTGCGCAAGACCTCCGGCCCCGCCATCGAGAAGCCCCGGGATCTGGCGGCCCTGCTCACAAGCCTTGACGAGAACGACGTCCTGTTCATCGACGAGATCCACCGGCTCAACCGGCAGGTGGAGGAGATCCTGTACCCCGCCATGGAGGACCGGCAGATCGACATCATCATCGGCCAGGGGCCGGCGGCCACCAGCATCTCCATCGACTTGAAGCCCTTCACCTTAGTGGGGGCCACCACCCGTTCCGGCCAGCTGTCCTCCCCTCTGCGGGACCGGTTCGGCATCGACCTGAAGCTGGAGCTCTATAAGCCCGAGGAGCTGCGCCGCATCATCACCCGCTCCGCCGACATCCTCCAGGTGGAGATCGACCCGGACGGCGCGCTGGAGATCGCCTCCCGCAGCCGGGGCACCCCCCGCATCGCCAACCGGCTCCTGCGCCGGGTCCGGGACTTCGCCGAGATCTACACCGGCGGGGTCATCACCCGGGAGCTGGCGGACAAGGCCCTGAAGATGCTGGACATCGACGGCTGCGGCCTGGACGCCATCGACCGGCGGCTTTTGCGCGGCATCATCGTCAATTACGGCGGCGGCCCCGTGGGCCTGGACACCATCGCCGCCACCATCAACGAGGAGTCCGTCACCATCGAGGACGTGTACGAGCCGTACCTTCTCCAGCAGGGATTCCTCACCCGCACGCCCCGGGGCCGGTGCGTCACCCCCCGGGCCTATGAGCATCTGGGCATCCCATTTTCCGGAAATTCCCCCGACGCGGGCGGTCAGACGTCCCTCAAACTGTGAAAAAACGAAAAAATTCACGAAATTTTAAAAAATTTCAGCAAAATAGCTTGACAAAGATTGCATCAATTCTTATAATGTGTGTATTCCTACAGTGAAAAAATGGTATACGACCGACGTGACAGCAGTATGACAGACGAAGAGCTTTGGCAAAGGGCCTCGGCGGGCGACGCCGCGGCCGAGGAGGAACTGGTTAACCGGTACACCGTCACGGTGCGCATGTGCGCAAGGCCCTTTTTCCTGGCCGGAGGGGACAGCGAGGATCTCATACAGGAGGGCATGTTTGGCCTGCTCTCCGCGCTCCGGCATTTCGACCCGGCCAAAGATGTGACATTCAAAACCTACGCGGAGCGGTGCATCACCACCCGGCTCGTGACCGCCGTGCGCAGCGCCGCCCGATTCAAGCACAAGCCCTTAAACGATTCCATCTCATTTGAATCCCCGCAGTTCGACGAAAGACAGATCCTGTCCCAAGGCAATTTGCGAGATCCCGAAGAAATGGTTATCACCAGGGAATTGACGGAGGAGCTTCAATCCGCCCTGAACACCGGCTTATCCAAGCTGGAGCGTCAGGTGCTGGAGCAGTATCTGGAGGGGCTCTCCTACACGGATATAGCCGGAAAATGCGGCATAAGTGTAAAATCCGTTGATAACGCCGTTCAGCGCATCCGACGCAAGCTGGCGGCCGCCTCTAACTGGCGTTAACAGCATTTTTGCTGACGCAAATATAGCCCACAGGGCAGATTTGTCAAAAGGAAGGTCCAAAGAAACATGTACGAAGACAAGACATTGGTATGCAAAGAGTGCGGCAAGGAATTCGTCTTTACCGCCGGTGAGCAGGAGTTCTACGCTGAGCGCGGCTTCCAGAACGAGCCCCAGCGCTGCAAGGCCTGCCGTGACGCCCGCAAGAACGCCGTTCGCGGCCCCCGTGAGTTCTTCACCGCCACCTGCGCTATGTGCGGCGGCGAGGCGAAGGTCCCCTTCGAGCCCAAATCCGACAGGCCCGTATACTGCAGTGACTGCTTTGCCAAGATCAAGGAGCAGCAGCACTGATCGCCAAAGCGGCAAAAAACAAAAAAGGGCGGGCCGTGGGCCCGTCCTTTTTTATTCGTCATATTCCCTTGCGAAATTCTACCTTCTATCTGAAAGGGGGCGCGGCACATGGAGGACGCGGCCATCATCGACCTCTACTGGGCGCGGGACAGCCGCGCCATCGGCGAGACGGGCGCCAAATACGGCGTCTATCTCACCGGCATCGCCCTGAATCTGCTGGGGCTGCCCGAGGACGCGGAGGAGTGCGTCTCGGACACCTATCTGGCCGCCTGGAACGCCATGCCGCCGGAGCGGCCGGGGATCCTGCGGGCCTTTTTGGGGAGGATCGCCCGGAATCTGGCCCTGGACCGGTTAAAGCGCCTCCGGGCCAAAAAGCGGGGCGGCGGCGAGCCGCGGCTCATCTTCGACGAGCTGGCCGAGGTCATCCCCGGCGGCGACCGGCCGGAGGCCGCGCTGGACCGGAAGGAGCTGCTGCGGGACATCGAGTCCTTCCTCCGGGCCGAGCCGGAGCGGGCCCGGAACATGTTCCTGCGCCGCTACTGGTACGCCGACAGCGTCGCCGCCATCGCCCTCCGGTACGGCCTGCGGGAGAACGCCGTCTCGGCCCAGCTCATGCGCACGCGGAACAAGCTGAGACGCTATCTGACGGAAAGGGGATATGTGATATGACAGGTGAGGCGCTGTTCGCCCTGCTGGGCGATCTGGACCAGGCCCTGGTGGACGGGGCCGAGGCCCTGCCGGAGCGCCGGCGCACGCGCGGACGTTTCCGGCCCGTCCTGCTGGCCGCGGCGGCCTGCGCGGTTCTGGCGATCTTGACCGTTACGCCGGGCCTTTTCCATGCGGGCCGCACCACGGAGGATTCCATGTCCGGGGGCAATGCCGGCGCCGACATGACCACCAAGCCGGAGGACGTGAACCTCCAGCACCCTGACGCCCCCGGTACCTCCGCCGACGACGGCGCCACCGGCGACCGCGCGGAGGATGAGGGCTTTTTCGCCGTGATCGTCTCTCTGACGCCGGAGCTGACGGTCGCCCCGGCGGAGAACTCCCCCCTGTGGGGCCAGGCCGAGCGGGTGATCCTGACCATGACCGACCGCGCCCCGGCGGCGGGCGGGATGCCGGAGGAGCTGAAGCCCGGTGAGACGGTCTGGATCTCGTGCCCCTTAAGGACGCTGATCCGGCGGGACGGCGCCACCCTGGAGGCGCCCACGGTGTACGGTATATACCGGAGCTGACACCCCGCCCTGCGGTTTTATCCGGGCCATCAACCAACACTGGACGGGTCGCCCGGGAGGGCGACCCTACAACCGTTTACGAAACAAATCTCCATCAACGCCGAATTCCCGGCGTATTCCGTACAACATGTCCGTACGGGCCGGACACCCGGCCGGCCCGTCTCTCGAATTTCCCACCAATCCCCCAAAAACGCCGTACGGGCCGCCGCCCTCGGCGGCCCACGAATTCCAGATAATTCATCGCACAACTTTGTAGGGGCCGCCTCTCCAGGCGGCCCGAACTGTTGCAACTTCGAAAAGCGATTGGCATATACTGGTATACCGTCATATCCGCGCTCATTTTGCGTCTGCATGTATAAGGAGGAGCTATGCTGATTGACACCCCCTACGACCGGGACGCCGCCGTGGCCTACGCGCGGCGCTGGGCCCTCTCCCGGAATCCCCTGTACTACGATTTTGAGGACATCGGCGGCGACTGTACCAATTTCGCCTCCCAGTGCCTCTTCGCCGGGGCGGGCGTGATGAATTTCACCCCCGTCACCGGCTGGTACTACGTCTCAGCCAATGACCGCACGGCCTCCTGGACGGGGGTGGAATACCTCTTTGATTTTCTGACCCGCAACGGCGGCCCCGGCCCCCGCGCCTCGGTGGTCCCCAAAAGCGCCGCCCAACCGGGGGATATCGTGCAGCTGGGCGGCCCGGAGGGGCGCTTCTACCACTCCCCCGTCATCGTGGCCGTGTCCCCGTCCATACTGGTGTGCGCCCACACCTACGACGCCCTGGACCGGCCCCTGGATACCTACGTCTTTGCCAGGGCGCGGTTCCTCCACGTGGAGGGCGTCCGGCGGGAGGCTCAGTGAAGCCGGGAGAACACCTCACCGATCTTCCCCGGGATCACCAGCTCCGCCAGGGAGTCCATGGGCGTGGGGGATTTGTTGATGAGCACCAGATGCTTCCCCCGGAAATAGTGGATGAGGCCCGCCGCCGGGTAGACCGCCAGGGACGTGCCGCCGATGATCAGCATATCGGCCCGGGAGATCTCCGTCACCGACCGGGTCAGCACGTCGGAGTCCAGGCTCTCCTCATAGAGGACGATGTCGGGCCGGACGATGCCGCCGCACTTGTCACAGCGCGGCGTGGCCTCGGCGTCCTGGACGTAGGCGGCGTCGAAGCGCTTGCCGCATCGGACGCAGTAATTTTTCAGCAGCGTGCCGTGGAGCTCCAGCACGTTCCGGCTCCCGGCGGCCTGGTGGAGGCCGTCGATGTTCTGGGTGATGACGCACCGGAGCTTGCCCCGCCGCTCCAGCTCCGCCAGATACAGGTGGGCGGCGTTGGGCTTCGCCCCCCGGACGATGAGCTTGTCCCGGTAGAACCGGTAGAACTCGTCCGGGTACCGGTCAAAGAAGGAGCGGCTCAGGATCTCCTCCGGCGGGTAGTCGTATTTCTGGTTATAGAGGCCGTCCACACTGCGGAAATCCGGGATGCCGCTCTCGGTGGACACGCCCGCGCCGCCGAAAAAGACCACCCTTTGGCTCTCGTCCAGCATGTTTTGCAGTTTTTCAATCTTCTCGTCCATGACGCCGCCCCCTGTGAAAAAATTTGACAACCCCATTGTAGCAGTTTATAATGGAATAATCAAGAAAGGCGGTGGAAAACGTGAAAAAACTTTTTTCCCTCACCTTCGCCCACTTTACGGTGGATCTGGCCTGCTTCACCGCGCTTTTCGGGGCGCTCTCCCCGGCCGTGACGGACAAAACCGCCCTGTCGGCGCTGTTTTTGACGTATAACCTCATCGCCTTTGGCCTCCAGTGCCCTCTGGGCGCGCTTTTGGACGCCAAAAGGCTCCCCCGGGTGGGCTTCGCCGCCCTGGGCGCGGGGGTCACGGCCCTGGGGCTGGCCGTGGCGTATTTAGGGCGCGCCGTCTCTGCCGGGGCGCTTCTCCCCCTCCTCGGCATGATCGTTGCCGCGCTGGGCAACGCGGCCTTCCATGTGGGCGGCGGCTCCTTTGTGCTGACGGTCTGCCGGGGCAAAATGGCCCCCAGCGGCGTTTTCAACAGCGCCGGCGCGTTGGGCGTGGGCCTGGGTACGCTTCTGGGGACAAGCCGCCCCGCCCTGGCCTTCCCCCTGTCCCTGGCGGCGGTGCTCCTGGCCCTCGCCGCCCTCCTGTTGCTGCGGCGCGGGGACGGTACGGACAAGCCCCATTGTCGGGAGCTTTCCGGCCTGGTCCGCCCCCTGCCCGTGGAGCGGGCCGCCGCCCTTCTCGGCCTTTCCGTGGCCTTCCACGCCTTCGCCGCCGCCGTGAGCCCGGAGGCCCCCGGCCTGACGGGGGCGCTGGTCCTGGCGGGGCCGGTGATGATCTTCCTGGGCAAGCTCTCCGGCGGGGCCCTGGCGGATAAGCTGGGCGCCAGGACGGCCCTGCTTCTCTCCCTGCCCCTCTCTGCCGCGCTTTTCGCCCTCTGCGGGGTCTGCCCCGCCCTGGCCCTGCCGGCGGTCCTCCTCATGAACATCTCCGTCCCCGTGGTCCAGTGCGTCCTGGCGGGGGCCCTGCCGGAGTTCCCCGGCTTCGCCTTCGGCACATCCAAGCTGGCGCTGGTGACCGGTACGGCCTTCGCCTACTTTGTGCCCGTCTCCACAGCGGCCCGCCCCTGCTTCACGGCGGCGCTGACGGCCCTGTCCCTGCTGGCCGCTGCCGCCGTCAACGCTAAACACACGAATTTACAAAAGGAGGAACCCAACCATGGTCAACACACTTCCCCTTGACATCGCCCCCGACCCGGAGCCCCTGGCCGGCGCGCCCTTCAACGTGGCGGCGGTGGTTATCGCCGTCCTGGCGGCGGCCGCCCTGATCCTCGCGGCGGTATGGATCATTCAGAAGAAAAAAGGAGGTAAAAAGTGATGCTCTCCCTTCTCCCCCTGGACGTGGCCCCGGTGCCCACCATGCTCTTCGCCTTCGGCGTCCCCGCCCTGATCTTTTTCATCATCGTGGGCCTGGGCGTGCTGGCGGTGAAGCTCATTAAAAAGATCTCCCGTTCCGCCGCCCGGAAGGAGGCGGAACGGCTTGGCGCTTCTACTCCTTCTGCTGAAAAATCTGATCCTGACGATACTCCTTGAGGGCGCGGCCATCGGGCTCATTTTCCGCAGGCTCCCGCCCCTTCTGTACAGCGTCCTGGCCAACGTGATGACGAACCCGGCCCTCAACCTGGCCGTCATTCTCCTGGTGGGGAACGCCCGCCTGCCCTACTGGCCCTGCGTCCTCCCCTTAGAGCTGGCCGCCGTGCTGGCGGAGGCCTGGGCCTACCGCTCCCTTCTGCCCTCCCTGGGCCGTGGAAAGCCCCTTCTCCTCTCCCTGGGCCTCAACGCGTTGAGCTTTGGCGTCGGGATGCTGATCGGCTGAAAGTGCCTGACCCCGGCGGGGGGTATAAGGATTTCGCCCTTAAAAGGGCGGAGAAAATCAGCTTTTTCTCTTTTCCCGAAATGGAAAAGAGAAAAAGCTTGCAAAAAGAGAAAAGATTTATTTTTGGGCCCGGTGGTGAACCGGGCCCAAGCTTTATTACGGCGGTCCGGCTGCCGCGGAGGTGGACGATACCCATGGTCCCACTCATATCCGCGCGGTAGCGTCGTCGCGGAACCGGCTTAACCTCGGGCTCCAAGTATTCGCCCTCAGGCGCCAGGTTCGCTCCTCCTTTCCCCATCGGGCAACAGCCCGATGGGGGCCCCGCATTGTCTCAGCGTCTAACTCGCTTAGCCGCTCACCCCGGCACTCGCCAAAGCACTGCTCCTACGCAGGGCCGCGCTGGTACGGTGATAATCGTGTGGTGTTCGAAAACATCGTTTCTGTACGGGCCGGACACCTGGCCGGCCCGACGCACCATCAAATTCCACGAAAATCCACCCCCCATCGCCGTACGGGCCGCCGTCCCCGGCCGCCCACCGAATTCCCGGTGAATCCTCCGTAGGGGCCGATGACCACATCGGCCCGTGTCTCGAATTCCCGGCGCATTTCGTACACCGCCCCCGTACGGGCCGGTCACCCGGCCGGCCCGTGTCTCGAATTCCCGAATATCTTTCGTTAGACGCCGTACGGTCCGCCGCCCTCGGCGGCCCACGAATTCCCGGTGAATCCTCCGTAGGGGCCAGAGACCCGCTCGGCCCGTGTCTCGAATTCCCGGAAAACATTCAACCAACCTTGTAGGGGCTGGGGAAAGATTTTTGGGAATTCGGGCAGGCATGTGAGGAATTCGACGGTGCGGCGTGTGGGCCGATGTGGTCATCGGCCCCTACAGAAGCGTATCAATCGGATATTGCGGAATCTGATGGTGCCATGGGCCGCCGAGGGCGGCGGCCCGTACGGCGTTGTAATTAATGCGTCGGGAAGTCGACACACGGGCCGGCCGGGTGTCCGGCCCGTACGGGGACCGTTTAAAACCACAGTGCGGCTGTGCTCTCAGCCCTTCATGACACGCACCAGGACGGCCTTCTGGGCGTGGAGGCGGTTTTCGGCCTCGTCGAAGATGGAGGCGGCGTACTTCTCGATGACCTCGTCGGTGATCTCCTCGCCCCGGTGGGCGGGGAGGCAGTGAAGCACGATGGCGTCGGGCTTGGCCTCGTTCATCAGCTTTGTATCCACGCGGTACCCGGCGAAATCCCGGCGGCGCTTCTCCGCCTCGTCCTCCATCCCCATGGAGGCCCAGACATCGGTGTACACCGCGTCGGCGTCCTTGGCGGCGGCAAAGATGTCGTCGGTGATGGTGAGGTCCCCGTTCTCATGGGCCCATTTGACGATGTCCGCGTCCGGCTCATAGCCGTGGGGACAACCGATGGCCACGCTCATACCGGTCTTGATACCGCCCACGATCAGGGAGTTGGCCATATTGTTGCCGTCGCCGATAAAGGCCAACTTCCGGCCCGCCAGGGTGCCCTTGTACTCCCGGATGGTCTGGAGATCAGCCAGCACCTGGCAGGGGTGGGCGTAATCGGTGAGGCCGTTGATGATGGGGATGGAGCCGTACCGGGCCAGATCCTCCACCTCCGACTGCTCGTAGGTGCGGATCATGATGGCGTCCAGGTAGCGGCTCAGCACCCGGGCGGTGTCCTGCACCGGCTCGCCCCGGCCGATCTGCAGATCCCGGGAGCTCAAAAAGAGGGCGTTGCCCCCCAGCTGATACATGCCCGCCTCAAAGGACACGCGGGTGCGGGTGGAGGACTTCTGGAAGATCATACCCAGGGTCTTCCCCGTCAAAAGCGGATGGGGGATGTCGTTTTTGCGCTCGAATTTCAGCTGATCGGCAAGACCCAGCAGGTCCAGGATCTCCTCCTTGGAGAGGTCGCCCAGCTTCAGTAAATGTTTCATTCTCCAATCACCTCTTTCAGAATTTCCATGGCTTCACACAGTTGTTCATCGGTTATGGTCAGGGGCGGCACCAGCCGCACCTTCTCGTGGGCGGTGAGGGGGATCACGCCCCGTTCGATGGCCCTTTTGACCACCTCGCCGGCGGGCTTCTCCGTGAGGATGCCCACCATCAGGCCCAGGCCCGTGACGGACTTCACGCCCCTGGCGCCGGAGAGGGCGGCCTTGATAAATTCGCCCTTGCGGCGCACGCCGGCCAGGAGCTCATCGTCCAGGCGCTCCAGGATGCTGACGGCCCCGGCGCAGCTGACCGGGTTGCCGCCGAAGGTGGAGCCGTGGTCGCCCCGGCCCAGGGTATGCTCCACGCGCTCCCCCAGCAGGCAGGCCCCCAGGGGGAGGCCGCCGCCCAGACCCTTGGCGGTGGAGACGATGTCCGGCATAAAGCCGAACTGCTCGTAGGCGTAGAGCGTGCCGGTACGGCCGTTGCCGGTCTGCACCTCGTCCACGATGATGAGCATGTCGTGCTCCTTCGCAATCTTCACCACCTCGTCCACATACTCCCGTGTCAGGGGCACCACGCCGCCCTCGCCCTGGACAAGCTCCAGCATCACGGCGCAGCAGTCCCCCTGTTCCGCGAAGGCCCGTACCTCCCCGGCGTCCTGGGCGCTGGCGTGGACGAAGCCGGGGGTGAAGGGTCCGAATTTGGTGTGAAAGGCGTCCTGGCCCGTGGCGGAAAGGGTGGTGATCGTGCGGCCGTGGAAGCTGTTTTTCAGGGTGATCACGGTGCTGTGGCTCTCGTCCCCGTACCTGTCAAAGGCCCATTTCCGGGCGGTCTTGATGGCGCACTCGTTGGCCTCCGCGCCGGAGTTTCCGAAAAATACCTTTTTGAACCCGGTCCTCTCGCACAGGAGCTTTGCCAGCCTAACGCAGGGCTCGGTGTAGTAGAGGTTGGACATGTGCTGGAGCTTCCCCAGCTGCTCCGTCACCGCCCGGATCCAGACGGGATCGGCAAGGCCGAAGGCGTTGACGGCGATGCCGGCCCCCAGGTCGATGTACCGCCGGCCCCGGTCGTCAAAGACCTCCGCCCCATGGCCGGAGGTAAACACCACGTCGGCCCGGCCATAGGTGTTGGCCACAAATTCCTTGTCAAGAGATTTTATATCCGTATTGTCCATTCTCATTCACCTCACGCTGTGAACATGGTGCCGATGCCGGCATTGGTGAGAAGCTCCATCAAAATGGAGTGCGGCAGCCGCCCGTCGATGATGAACACCTTTTTGACCCCGCGGCGAATGGCCTCCACACAGCACTGGATCTTGGGGATCATGCCGCCGGAGATGACGCCCTGGGCGGTGAGCTCCGGCACGTCGGAGACGGACAGACGGCGGATCAGGGTGTCCGGATCGTCCTTGTCCCGAAGAAGTCCCTCGATGTCCGTCATGGTCAGCATGGACTCCGCCCCCAGCTTCCCGGCGATGCGGGCGGCGGCGGTGTCGGCGTTGATGTTGTAGAGATTGCCCTCCGCGTCGCACCCCACGGTGGAGATGATGGGGATGTAGCCCATATCCAGAAGGTCGGTGATGGGCTTCACGTCCACGTCCTGGATCTCCCCCACGGCCCCCAGGGCGGGGTCCAGCTGGGTCGCCTTGATCATGTGGCCGTCCACGCCGGAGATACCGATGGCGCGCCCGCCGGCAAGCTCCACCAGGTTCACCAGGTCCTTGTTGACCTTCCCGGCCAGCACCATCTGGACGATGTCCATGGTCTCCGGGTCCGTGACCCGCAGGCCGCCCACAAATTCCGACTTCTTGCCGGTCTTTTTCAGCATGTCGGAGATCTCAGGCCCGCCGCCGTGGACGACGACCACCTTGATGCCGATCATGCTGAGGAGCACGATGTCCCCCATGACGTATTTTTTCAGCGTCTCGTCGGTCATGGCGTTGCCGCCGTATTTGATGAGGATCACCTTTCCGGCGTACTTCTGTATGTACGGAAGCGCCTCCGTCAGCGTCTGCGCCCGCAGGGCGTGGTCATGTAAGTCCATGGCTGGGCCTCCTTATACTGATTCCGGCAGTATTGCCGGGGATGCGCCGCCACCGGCGGCGGGGGTACGCCCTGCCAGGGCGTGGGGGGTGCCGCCCGGCGCGGGCGGCAGGGAGTACGCTTTCTTCTCTTTTGTGTTGACAAAAGAGAAGAAAGCTTCAAAGAAGAGAAAAGCAATGGGGCGGAAGTCGTTATCTTGTCCCATTCATATCCGCGCGTCTTTGTTACGAATGGTCTCTGCGCCTAACCCGCTTGGCCGCTCACCGCTCTATGATCAAAGATTTCGTTCCTAATTAACCCGCGCTGGCACGGATATGATCGTGCGGTTTCTGTAGGGGCCAGAGACCCGCTCGGCCCACACGCCGCACCTTCGAATCCCCTCTGTACGGGCCGGACACCCGGCCGGCCCGTGTATCGAATTTCCGAAATGCCATCGTTCCCCGCCGTACGGGCCGCCGCCCTCGGCGGCCCGCCAATCAAATAAGCGGCGAAGCCGCAACCTTTTGAATGGGGCAGGGGGAGAAATTCGACAGTGCGTCGGGCCGGCCAGGTGGCCGGCGCGTACAAAAGGAAGTCGGCGGTGCGGCGTGTGGGCCGATGTGGTCATCGGCCCCTACAGGCTCTCGTGCGGGCGAACCCCCGGGGTTCTCCACATAGGGGCCGCGGCCCCTGTGTGGTCGTTTTAAGGGGGAGTCCAGAGGGGGGAAACGCGAAATCCCCCCTCTGGTTTCTTTTCCTCTTTTGTTGCCTTTTCTCCTTTTGGAAATCCAAAAGGAGAAAAGCAAATCTCCGTCCGCCTATAAGGCGGACAACCTTATACCGTCATCCGCCCTTTCGTAAGGATATCCGCAATACGGCAGGAGGCCAGGCCGTCGCCGTAGGGGTTCTGGGCGGTGCTCATGGCGTTGTAGCGCTCCTCGTCAGTGAGGAGGGCCTTGAACTCCCGGTAGATCACGTCCTCGTTGGTGCCGATGACCCGCAAAGTGCCGGCCTTGACACCCTCGGGCCGCTCGGTCACGTCCCGGAGGACAAGCACCGGCTTGCCCAAGGACGGGGCCTCCTCCTGGATGCCGCCGGAGTCAGTGAGGATCATGTAGGACCGGGCCAGGAAGTTGTGGAAGGCCACCACATCCAAAGGCTCGATGAGCCGGACGCGCTCACAGCCCGCCAGCTCCTCCTCCGCGGCCTGCCGCACCAGGGGATTTAAGTGGATGGGGTAGATGACCTTCACGTCGTCAAACTCCTCCACCACCCGCCGGACGGCCCGGAAGATGTGGTGCAGAGGCTCGCCCCAGTTCTCCCGCCGGTGGGCCGTCAGGATGACGAGGCGCGAACCCTCCGCCCAGGCAAGCTCCGGGTGCGCAAAGCCGCTGACCACGGTGGTGCCCAGGGCGTCGATGGCGGTGTTGCCGGTGACCCAGATGCTCTGGGGCGGCTTGCCCTCCCGGAGCAGGTTGTCCCGGGCCAGGGCCGTGGGGGCGAAGTTGTAGGCGGCGATGGAGCCCACCGCCTGCCGGTTGAATTCCTCCGGGTAGGGCGCGTGGACGTTGTATGTACGCAGCCCCGCCTCCACATGGCCCACGGGGATGCCCAGGTAGAAGCAGGCCAGGGCGGAGGCGAAGGTGGTGGTGGTGTCCCCGTGGACAAGCACCACGTCGGGCTTTGCCTCCTCCAGCACCGCCTTCATGCCCTCCAGCACCCGCTCCGTCACGTCGAAGAGCGTCTGCCCCGGCTTCATCACCGCCAGATCGTAGTCCGGCTCCACCTGAAAGGCGTCCAGCACCTGTCGGAGCATCTCCCGGTGCTGGCCCGTGACGCAGACTACCGTCTCCACGCCCTTGCGGCCCTTCAGTTCATTGACCAACGGGCACATTTTGATGGCCTCCGGCCGCGTCCCGAAGACCAGCATGATCTTTTTCGGATTCCCGTTCATATTCCCACTCCCGGACGAGATATTAGTATTATTCTTTACCGTACATATTGTACCAGCTTTTCCGCGGGAATACAAGGGGTACAGCCGGAAAAACCGTTTGCGCCCCGTTTTTTACGTGCCTGTCGATCCCGGTGTTAAAGAAGGAGGGTCAGCAGCCACGCCGCGCCCATGCCCCCCGCGCCCATCAGGGAAAACGCCCACCAGGGGAGCCTGGCGAGCCGTCGTTCCCGCTGGGAGCGGGCGAAGTTCTCCGCCACGGCCTGGGCCTCCTTCAAAAGCCGCTCCGTAGTCACCCCCGGCCCCCGGCCCGTCTCCTCCCGCACCAGGAATATGGCCTCGTCAAACACCTTCGGATCCGGCGACTTCACCACCACGACCCTTCTCGCGATCCCCTTGACCATCAAATCACCTCGCGGAAAGTTTTTCCTGAATCAGGAAGAAATATACATGCCGCGGAAAATGTCCGGGACAGGCCGATCATCGGGGAACCCCGTCTTGACTTTTCCCGGCGGCTGATGTAATATTACATTGTTTTTCCAAATAAAAATAGGGGAGGAAAACGCGATGGACAAAGCGGAATTCCGGCAGATGTGTCAGTCCCACGGTCTGAGGATGGTTTCCGATACCCGTGCCGTGGGCGAGGAGCGGGGGTATCTCATCACCCTGCAGTGGACGGGGAAGAAGAACGTCTCCCTGAGTCTCCCCACGGGGGCGGGAGACGCCAAGCAGCACGGCCAGGAGCTGAAAGCGCGGCTGAAGGAGACCTTTGGCAAAAACGCCTCCGTCAGCTGGTCAAATCAGACAAATTCCCTCACCGTCTATTTTAACGCCAAAAACGTTCCCGATTTGTACTGCCAGGGGATCCGGGTGGCGCTGGATCTGGTAAAGGGCCTGGGCGTCGCCATACCCGACCGGTGCGCGGTCTGCGGCGGCTCCGGCTGCGATGTGGCGGTCCCCCGGAGCGGCGTCTACACCCCGGCGCACCGGGCCTGCCTGGAGAAGGCCGTCTCAGGCGCTCAGGACAAGGCCGACAGCAACGCCCGCCACGGAAGCTATCTTCTGGGGACCGTGGGCGCGTTTTTGGGCACTCTGGTGGGCATCCTGCCCTCCGCCCTCACCATCATTCTGGCCGAGCGCATCTATGTGATCCTCTTTGCGCTGATCCCCGTCTGCGCCTACATGGGCTGCCGGCTCCTCCGGGGAAGGATGAACTATTTCGCCCTGGTCGTGACCGTCGTCTTCTCCGTCCTGGGCGTGTACCTTCTGAACTTCGGCGTCACCCTCTATTCCCTGGCTGACGCCTTCGAGCTGGGCATAAAAGACGCCCTGACCCTGTTCCCCTACATGCTCATCGACCCGGAGGTTTGGGAGGAGATCAGCCGGGGCGAGGATTTCATCAAGTGCCTGCTCTTCGCGGCGGCGGGCATCTTCCTGACCTGGGGGATGATCTCCCGCACCGCCAAGAGCGACGTGAAGGACGCCAAAGGCGTTCTGGAGTCCGCCATCCCGTACAGCAGGTTCCGGCCGGAGGGGTACGATCCCACTGAGGCCGCGCCGGAGAGCGGCGGCGAAACGGGACCCAACGACTAATTCACATATTCAATCAACAGGAGTGAATTTATCATGATAAAAGCGATCCTTTTGTTTGCCCTGGGCTTCCTGTTCCTCATCAAGGGCGGGGACTGGTTCGTGGACGGCGCCACCGGCATCGCCCGGCGCTTCCACCTGCCGGAGCTGCTCATCGGCGCCACCGTGGTCTCCATCGGCACCACCCTCCCCGAGGTAATGGTCTCCACCACCGCCGCCCTGCAGGGGAGCGGCTCCATCGCCTACGGCAACGCCATCGGCTCCGTCATCTGCAACACGGCCCTGATCGCCGCCATCACCGTGGCCGTCAAGCCCGGCCCGGTGGATCGGAAGTCCCTGCGCACACCGGTGATCTTCTTCTTCCTGGCCGCCGTCTTCTATGCCGGCATCGCCTACACCACGGGCTTCTTCTCCCGGACGGTGGGCATCCTCCTGCTGGCGGGCTTCGTGGTCTATATGGTGATCACCGTCCTGCAGATGAAGGGCTCCCCTGATTCTCCCGAGGAGGAGAGCGGGGAGGAAAAGGAGCGGCCGGTCTGGCTGAATCTGGTCCTCTTGGTAGTGGGCGCGGCCCTCATCGCCGTGGGCGCGGATCTTCTGGTGGACAACGGCACCTACATAGCCCGGGAGCTGGGCGTCCCGGAGACGGTCATCGCCCTGACCTTCGTGGCGCTGGGCACCTCCCTCCCGGAGCTGGTCACCGCCATCACCTCCCTGGCCAAGGGCCACGGGGCGCTGTCCCTGGGCAACGTCATCGGCGCGAACCTCTTCAACCTGGTTCTGGTCTCCGGTATGGCCATCACCGTGAACCCCTTCCAGGTCCCCGAGGGCGTTCAGATCCTGGGCCATAACGCCAGCCTGGTCATGGATATCCCCGTGATGTTCGCGGTGATGCTCCTGCTCACCGTCCCGGCGATCCTCAAGGGAAAGCTCCGCCGCTGGCAGGGTATCGCGCTTCTCATCATCTACGCCGCCTTCTGCGGCGCCCAGTTCATCCTGCCGATGCTGGGCTGAAGGTGCTCACACATAATAAAAAAACTCCGGTAAAGACCGGAGTTTTTTTGCCCTTCAAATCACCTGTCCAGCTGCTTCACGTTCATGCACCGCAGGGCGTTCAGAATGGCCAGCACCGCCACGCCCACGTCGGCAAAGACGGCCAGCCACATGTTGGCGAAGCCCAGGGCGATGAGCAGCAGCATCCCCAGCTTCACCGCCAGAGCAAAGAGGATGTTCTGCCAGACGATGCCCATGGTGCGCCTGGAGATGGCGATGGCCTCCGCGGCCCGTGAGGGCCTGTCGTCCATCAGCACCATGTCCGCGGCCTCGATGGCGGCGTCGGAGCCCAGCGCGCCCATGGCCAGGCCCACGTCGGCCCGCATCAGCACCGGGGCGTCGTTGATGCCGTCGCCCACGAAGGCCACGGCCCCGCCGGCGCTCTCCATCAGCTTCTCCAGCGCCGAGACCTTGTCCTCGGGCAGAAGCTCGCTCATGACCTCATCCACCCCCAGCTCCTTCGCGGCGGCCTGGGCGGCGGCGTGGCGGTCGCCCGTGAGCATCACGGACCGGACGCCCAGGCTGTGCAGGCGCTGTATGCACGCGCCGGCGTCCTCCTTGAGGGTGTCGCTGATGACGATCTCCCCGGCGTATTTCCCGTCCAAACTGACGTATACGGCCGTCCCGGCGGCGTCGTCCTCCGGGACAGAGATGCCCTCCGAGGCCATCAGCCGCCTGTTGCCCACGGACACCCGCCGGCCCTCCACGACGGCCCGGATGCCCATGCCGGGTACCTCCTCCACGTCGCTGTCGGCCTTTTTGGGGTCGCGGGCCCGCTGGGTCACGGCGCGGGCGATGGGGTGGGTGGACCAGCTCTCCACGGCGGCCGCCAGATCCAGCAGCGCCTCCCCGTCCATCCCCACGGGGCGGACGGAGGTGACGGTGAAGGACCCGCGGGTGAGGGTCCCGGTCTTGTCAAAGACCATGGCCCGCACGTGGGACAGGGCATCCAGGTAGTTGGAGCCCTTCACCAAAATCCCCCGGCGGGAGGCCCCGCCGATCCCGGCGAAGAAGCTCAGGGGCACGCTGATCACCAGCGCGCAGGGGCAGGACACCACCAGAAACGCCAACGCCCGGTGGATCCACTTGCTCCAGGGCTGGGCGAAGGCCAGGGGAGGGATCAGCGCCAGGGCCACGGCGGCGAACACCACGGCGGGGGTGTAGTAGCGGGCGAATTTCGTGATGAAATTCTCGGTGCGGGCCTTCCGCTCGGAGGAATTCTCCACCATATCCAGGATCCGCGCCACGGTGGATTCGGCGTAGACGCTGGTGACCCGGGCCCGGAGGACGGCGTTGATGTTGACGGTGCCGGACACCAAAGAGTCCCCCGCCGTCACGTCCCGGGGGGCGGATTCGCCGGTCATGGCGGCGGTGTTGACGCTGCCGGCGCCCTCGGTGACCACGCAGTCCAGGGGGATGCGCTCGCCGGGCTTTATGACGATCTCCTCGCCCACGGCCACGTCCTCCGGATCCACCTCCAGGGTCTTACCGTCCCGCACCACATTGGCGTACTCCGGGCGGATGTCCATCAGCGCGGCGATGGAGCGGCGGGATTTGCCCACGGCCACGGACTGGAACAGCTCGCCCACCTGGTACAGGAGCATCACCGCCACGCCCTCGGCGTACTCGCCCACGGCCATAGCGCCGATGGTGGCCACGCTCATGAGGAAGTTCTCATCGAAGATCTGCCCGTGGGCGATGTTCTGTACCGAGCGCCACAGCACATCCCAACCCACAAGGAGGTAGGGCACGAGAAAGGCCAGGAACCTCCAGACTCCTCCCAGCGGCACGAGCTCCCCCCCCAGAAAGAGGACGAAGGCTGCCAGAATGATCAAGAGGGTCCGTTTATGACGGCGCGTCATGACCGTCACCTCACGATCACGCAGTCGGGCTCCACCTTGTGGCAGAGCTTCACGACCTCGTCCATGATCTCCTCAAAGCGGGAGTCCTCAGCGTCCACGGTCATCTTCTGGGTGAGGAAGTTCACGGAGGCGTCGTTCACGCCCTTGACCTTCTTGATATTGCGCTCCATCTTGGCGGCGCAGTTGGCGCAGTCCAGATCCTTCAGACGGAATATCTTTTTCATATGTAGTTCCTCCTTATAAATAATCAAAAATGGAATGTCAGCCGTTGTCATTCAAGGACATGGGAAAGTCCCTGGTCGATGATGCTCCGTACATGGTCGTCGGCTAAGAAGCAGATGATGTTCTTGCCCTCCCGGCGGCTGGAGATCAGCTTTGCCTGCTTGAGGATCCGCAGCTGATGGGAGATGGCCGACTGGCTGATCCCCAGAAGCTCCGCGATGTCGCAGACGCACATCTCCTGCTCCATCAGCACAAACAGGATCTTCATGCGCGTGGAGTCGCCGAACATCTTGAAAAGGTCGGCAAGCTCGTAGAGCGTGTCGTCGTCGGGCATGTCGGCGCGCACCTTCTCCACCACCTCGTTGTGGGAACAGGACTCGTCGCACATAAGCTCGTTTCTCTCTTCCACGTTGGTTCATCCTTTCATATGAACATTTGCTCAAGTGTTTATGGTTGAAGTATACCACCCGCTCCCGGCCCTGTCAAGGGCTTATACAGGGAAAATAGTTACAATCTTGTAACCATTTGTAACCGTCCTGTTTTACTCAAAAGGGGAGAAAATGACCGGGACGGCAGGTTTCGATTCAACCAATGGGGCCGAAACGTTTGAAAACAGGCCATATCTTGTGGATTTTGGGACTTTTTTAAGAAAGGAAAAAACTTTTCCGCCAGGTGTTGACAATAGAGAAACAATGTGTTACAATTTGGTTACGATATTTCCCCGGGAGGTTTCGCGATGCCAACTACGACCAACACCAAGGATCTGCTTGAATACCGCGGACGGCCCCTCCGCAGGAAAGACAACATCCTCTACTATGGCAGCATGTCGGACAAATACATCATCATGATGCAGATCACCGACACCAAAAAGGCGGACGACATGGATGTTGCCACCCGTGTCAGTGTCCAGCTTCAGCTTACGGACCCCGATCTCAAATCCAGGGACAGGGTCGTAAAGAAGACGGAAAAGAGCGGCCTCTACGCGGCCATGGACGTGGCGTCCGTGTGGCTGGAGAGAGCGCTTTCCGCCAAATAAGGAAGGGAAAGGGTAGTATGAACACGTTCAAAAAGCTCATATGCACGGCTCTTGTGCTGGTCATGGTCCTGTGCGCCGTCTCCGTTACGGCCGCTGCCGACGACCGGGTCATCGCCTGGGGCGCCGCCACGGTGGACGCCTCCGCGCTCAATATCCGCTCCGGCCCCGGCACCGATTATGACCGCGTGGGCGTCATCAGCGACGGCACCGTGGTGGTGGTCATCGAGAAGACCAACAGCGATTGGTACCTCATCAACTACCTGGGCACCAAGGGCTATGTGGCCAGCGAATACCTGAAAGACCTGGAAAAGGCAGAGAATTTCAAGGCCACCGGCGTTGTCAACGGCGACTCCGTGCGTATGAGAAGCGGTCCCTCCACCGGCAAGAAGGCCATGGCCTCCTATGACAAGGGCGACAGCGTCTCCATCATCGGCATCAACAACGGCTGGTACAAGATTGTCACCTCCGCCGGCACCGGCTATATGCGTTCCGACTACATAGACATCACCTCCGGCGGCCCCACCTACACCACCGATACGCGCGACGCCGACTCCAATTACAGCCTGGGCCAGCAGATCGCCAACTTCGCCCTGCAGTTTGAGGGCTACAAGTACGTCTACGGCGAGGAATCCCCCTCCAAGGGCTTTGACTGCTCCGGCCTTGTGTACTACGTCTACGGTCAGTTCGGCTACAAGATGGAGCGCCGCGCCTCCCTCCAGTGCAAGAACAACGGCCGCTACGTCAGCCGTTCGGAGCTTCAGCCCGGCGATCTGGTCTTCTTCACCCAGAACGGCTCCACCGCCTCCCATGTGGGCATCTACATAGGCAACGACCATTACATCCACGCCTCCACCGCCAAGACCGGCGTGAAGATCTCCGAGCTGAAGGAATACTTCTGCGCCAAGCGGATCATCTGAAAAAACGTTCTTCCTTCCCCGCCGCTTCAAAGCGGCGGGGAAATTTTTTTTTGAAAAGGGGAAATTTTTTGAAAAACGGCCCTGTTCACAATAATTTCACTTGCAAGAACGAAAACTTTATTGTATAATACTGCACTGAGCCATAACTCAAATAATACAAATACAAAAAATGAAAAAGGAATGATTCACATGAGCGATGAATTTGTCTCCGCCAAGGCCGCGAGGAAGGCCGAGGAGGAAAAGGCGCTCCGCCAGCGCAAGAAGTACAATCTGACCGTGACAGCCGTTGTGGTCTGCTTTGTGCTTGTGCTGATTTTCGTGGCGCTTTTCAGCTCCAACCTCTTCTACAACGGCACCACGGCGCTGAAGATCGGCAATCAGGCGTATACCGTGGCCGACTTTAACTATAATTATTTCACCTCCTACAACAGCTACTACTCCAACGTCTACTCCCAGTATGGCAGCAGCACGGAGATCATGAGCATGCTCCTGCCCAGCACCGGCTCTTCCTTCCGGAAGCAGGCGTATATGGGCTCCGAGGACATGACCTGGGCCGATTTCTTTACCAACTCCGCCATCGAGCGCATGAAGAGCCTGGCCGCCCTGTGCGCCGCCGCCGAGAAGGAGGGCTACACCCTCTCCGACGAGGATAAGGCCGCCGTGGACTCCACCGTGGAGAATCTGCGCGCCAGCGCCGTGGCCTCCGGGTACAGCGATCTGAGCGCCTACCTCTCCATGACCTACGGCAAGGGCATGACCGAAAAGGTGTTCCGCCGGAATGTGGAGCGGGAGTACATCGCCTCCACCTTCTCCCAGCAGAAGAGCGACAGCTTCACCTTCACCGACCAGGAAATCGCTGACAACTACGCCGAGAACGCCGCGGACTACGACTTCTACAAATACCGGGTCTATTCCTTCTCCGGCGCCGCCGTGACGGACAATGAGGACACCGAAGAGGACGAGACGATGACCGCGGAGGAGGCCGCCGCCAAGGCCAAGACCGACGCCGACGCCTTCAAGGCCGCCGTCACCGACGAGCAGAGCTATCTCGACTATGCCGCCGGCCTGAACAAGGAGAACGAGGACTACGACGCCGACACCTCCACCATCCGCACCTCCCAGGGCTCCAGTATCATCGAAGTCATCAAGACCTGGCTCTCCGACGAGGCCCGCAAGGCGGGCGACGTGGAGGTCATCAAGACCGATGATGACGCCGACCCCACCTATTACTATGTGGTGATGTTCCTGGAGCGCGACAATAACCGCTACAACGCCGTCAGCGGCTACTACGGCCTGTGCGCCGCAGACGAGGACGACGAGGAGGGCCTTGATCTGGAGGGCGATCCGCTTGCCGCCGCCCTCAAGGAGCTGACCGACGCCCGCGCCCAGGAGGTTGTGGACAATTACAACGGCCTGGAGGAGAAGGGCTATGACGCCTTTGTGAAGCTGCTGGCCGAAAGCGGCGACAGTGTCACCTCCAGCAGCGGCATCACCATGTCCGGCGTTTACGACCTGCCCGAGGCCCTCTCCGACTGGTTCCACGACGAGGCCCGCAAGGAGGGCGACGTGGGTACCGTCTATGTGGAGGACTACGGCACCTTCGTGGTGTACTTCTCCGGCGTGGACGGCGTGTACGGCGACCTGATGAGCGAGGGCTACCTGCGCCAGGAAGCCTACACCGCCTGGGAGGACGAGCAGATGAAGAATTTCGAGGACGTGGATCAGCAGTGGGAGATGAGGCTCGCCAAGAAGCTTACCTCCCTCGGAGGCTGACGTCGTCGCGGAAGTTGCGTTGGCTCGGTGCAAGGCGAACGCCACAGGCGCCCGCCTTACGCCTCACACGCCGACTTCGCTCCTCCTTTCCCCACAAAATCGTTGATTTTGCGGGGGCCCCAAAAAGGTATCTTTAAAATCGGCAAAGCGGCTCATGGAGCCGCTTTGCTTTTAGGAGATCATATGACGCTGTTTGACAAGATCCCCTCCGCCCCCGGCCTGCCCATGCACATGCCGGGGCACAAGCGGAACACCCGGGCTTTTCCCTGGCTTTCGGGACTATGTGAGCGGGATATCACAGAGATCGAAGGCTTTGATAACCTCAACGACCCCGAGGCGGAATTTGCCCGCATGGAGCGGGACGCCGCCCGCCTCTGGGGGGCGGGGGAGTCCGTGGCCCTGGTGGGCGGCAGTACCCTGGGCATCCTGGCCTCCGTCCTGTCCGTGCTGGCGGAGGGCGGGGAGCTGCTCATGTGCCGCCAAAGCCACAGGAGCGTCTACCACGCCGCCCAGCTGGCCGGCGTCCGCACAAGATATCTGACCCCGGAGCCGGATCCGGTGACGGGCGTCCCCCTGTCGGTGTCCCGGTCGAGCGTGGCCGCCGCCCTGGACAAATACCCACAAATCCGGCTGGTGTGCGTCACCTCGCCCACCTACGAGGGCGTCCTCAGCGACATCCGGGCCATCGCGGAGCTGTGCCACAGGCGCGGCGTCCCCCTCTTAGTGGACGAGGCCCACGGGGCCCATCTGGGCTTCGGGGGCTTCCCGGAGAGCGCCGTGCGGTGCGGCGCGGATCTGACGGTGCAGAGCCTCCATAAGACCCTCCCCAGCCTCACCCAGACGGCCCTGCTCCATTTAAATCCCGGTCTGGTGGATCCGGGGCGGGTCCGCCGGACGGTGGGGATGCTCCAAAGCTCCTCTCCGTCCTATCTGCTGTCCGGCTCCGTGGAAAAATGCGTGGAGTTTATGGGCCTGCACGGGCGGGAGGCCTGCGACCGGTGGCTGGAGCTGCTGTCCGATTTCCGCGCCAAAGCGGAGGGGCTCGCCCCTGTCCGCCTCTGGAAGGGGAGCGGGGCTTACGCCCTGGATCCCTCTAAGCTCCTCTTTATGGCCGATCCGGCGCTGGCGGAACAGCTGCGGGCCCGCGGTATCGAACCGGAGTACGCCCGCGGCGGGCTGACCCTGTGCATGACGGGCCTGGGGGACACAAGGGAGAGCCTGGGGGCGCTCCTTTCGGCGCTGGAGGCCGCCGGCGGGGAGCTTCCGCCGCCGGAGCCGCGTCCCGTCCGGCCCGCCCCCCTGCCGGAGGCGGTCATGACCCTCCGGGAGGCCATGGCCCTTCCCGGTGAGCCGGTGCCCTGGGAAAAGGCGTTGGGGCGCGTGTCCGGGGAGTACGCCTGGGCCTACCCACCGGGGATCCCCTGCCTTGTGCCGGGGGAGATGGTGGACGGGGGCGTTCTGGAGACGCTGAGAACGGCCCGGGACCTCCATTTTACCTATAAACACGGTTCCGGGACGATTTTTTGTGTTGACCTTCCGGGAAAAATGGTGTAAGATAGTACCGTTAAGATTTTGGGAAAGGGGGATGTACCCATGAAGAGAATAAAGACCGTTGAGACACGCGACCTCAAGGCCAGCGTCAAGACCGGCGGCTGCGGCGAGTGCCAGACCTCCTGCCAGTCCGCCTGCAAGACCTCCTGCGGCGTCGCCAACCAGCTTTGCGAAAAGAAATAAACCACTGGCAAAGAAACGGTACCGCTTGCGTTCGCGCAGGCGGTATTTTTTAAGGGGATTTTTATGATACATCAGTATAAATTAAACGGCTATAACATCGTCCTGGATGTGAACTCCGGCTCCGTCCACGTGGTGGACGAGGTGGCCTACGACATGATCGCCCTCTACGAGACGCACACCGGGGACCAGATCGTGGCCGCCATGCTGGAAAAATACGGGGACCGGGAGGACGTGACCGAGGCCGATTTGCGGGAGTGCCTGGACGACATCCGATCCCTGAAGGACGCCGGCAAGCTCTTCTCCCAGGACATGTACGCCGGGCTTGCCTTCGATTTCAAAAAGCGCACCAACGAGGTGAAGGCCCTGTGCCTCCACGTGGCCCACACCTGCAATTTAAACTGCTCCTACTGCTTCGCCAGCCAGGGGAAATACCACGGCGAGCGGGCGCTGATGAGCTTTGAGGTGGGCAAGCGCGCCCTGGATTTCCTGGTGGAGAACTCCGGCAAGCGCACCAACCTGGAGGTGGACTTCTTCGGCGGCGAGCCCCTGATGAACTGGCAGGTGGTGAAGGACCTGGTGGCCTACGCCAGGAGCATCGAGGCGGAGAAGCATAAAAAATTCCGCTTCACCCTTACCACCAACGGCGTGCTGGTGGACGACGAGGTCATCGACTTCGCCAACCGGGAGATGAACAACGTGGTCATGTCCATCGACGGCCGGCCGGAGGTGCACGACCGCTTCCGGGTGGATCTGGCGGGGCGGGGGAGCTACGAGATGATCGTCCCCAAATTCCTGGAGTTCGCCAAAAAGCGGGGGGAGCGGGATTATTACGTTCGCGGTACATACACCCACTACAACACGGACTTCACCGAGGATATCTTTCACCTGGCCGACCTGGGCTTTACGAAGCTTAGTATGGAGCCGGTGGTCTGCGCCCCCGGCGACCCCTGCGCCCTGACGGAGGAGGACCTGCCCGTGCTCTTTGAGCAGTACGAGATCCTGGCGAAGGAGATGCTCAAACGGGAGAAAGAGGGCCGGCCCTTCACCTTCTACCACTACATGATCGACCTTACCCACGGCCCCTGCATCTACAAGCGCATCTCCGGCTGCGGCTCGGGCACCGAATATCTGGCCGTCACCCCATGGGGGGATCTCTACCCCTGCCACCAGTTCGTGGGCGATGAGCGGTACCTCATGGGCAACATCTGGGACGGCGTCACCAACACCGCCCTGCGGGACGACTTCAAGCTGTGCAACGTCTACGCCCGCCGCGAGTGCGACGACTGCTGGGCGCGGCTCTACTGCTCCGGCGGCTGCGCCGCCAACGCCTACCACGCCTCCGGCTCCATCCGGGGCGTCTACCCGTACGGCTGCGAGCTCTTCAAAAAGCGCATGGAGTGCGCCATCATGATGCAGGCGGCCAGAGCGGAGGAGGAATAAGGCCGCGGCTTCGCCGCAATTAAAATTACGGGCCGCCTGAAGAGGCGGCCCCTCCGATTGAACCCCCGCGCTTCCGTACAGGCCGGACACCCGGCCGGCCCGTGTATCGAATTACCGGCGCGCCGCCGATTAAAAGGGTTGCGGCTCCGCCGCGATATAATTTACGGGCCGCCCGGTGTGCGGCCCCTACGATTGAAACCCCGCGCTTCCGTACGGGCCGGACACCCGGCCGGCCCGTGTTTCGAATTCCTGAAAATCCTCCATGAGAAGCCGTAGGGGCCGCCGTCCACGGCGGCCCCTGCAATTTACAGGGAAGCTTTTCGGTAATTCGTCTTCAACGGTTTCCTCATTTTTTAAGAAAGGAACCCTTGATTCGGGCATCCTGTTTGATTTCAGTTGCTTTCACTGTGCTCAAACGGATCAAAGATGAAGTGCTCAAGGCCCGTGAAGGTCACGGTTTTTTCCTCTTCCATCCCGTAGTTGGTGACGACGAACTCGTTGGCCTCGGCATCGTAGTGTTCCTCGGCTGTCATGGCAGCACCCACCGTCATGTCAAAGCCCAGCTCGTCCTCATAATATTTCCGGCTCACCGTTCCTTTCATGATCTCGCCGCCCGCGTTTTTATAGACATATACCTTACACGCGCCGTCTCCAAATTCGTTGTTGGTGATCAGCTCCGGCACGCCGTCACCGTCAAGATCCACGCTGTATGCGCCAAAGCTGTGTTCATCGCCGAAGGTTTCGGCCACACACCGTTCTTCTCCGTCCATTTCCACCCAAAAATGCCACACGATTGTCCAGGGCGCCACCTGCTCCATTGTGACGTGATAATCTTCAAAGCCCAGCACAGTGTCAAACGGTTTTATGGAGCTTATATCGGACGAACTGTCATTATGGGATATATCCATCACCATGTCGAGAAAATCATAGAGCTCATCCGGCTCCCGCAGACGGAACGACATATCGTAGCGGACGCCCTCGTAACTGAAGATCGCCTCGCAGGTGTATTTGTATTTCTCGTCCCACTCGGTAAATTCCTCTATAAAGAGATAGACCTCCACGCCGTTATACTCCGCCACCTGGGTGGGTTCTCCCGGCAGAGCTATATCCTCCGGGGTGTTAAAAGCGCAGCTCATGGTAACAGGGTCCCCATCCAGGTTCGCTGTAAAGGCCAGGGTGTCCCAGCCGGATGTGTCTGATATGTCCGTGTCTTCCCTTCGTGTGAGCCGTATGGCGGAGATGTCCGCCCCCGCGTCTGCCAGATTTTCCGCCAACAGCGTCCCGCCATACAGCTCCGTAAGCTCCTCCATGCTTCCGATGGTGTCCTCTCGAAGCGCATCTGACGGTATATCCTCCTGGTGCCGGGGCAGGAAGACCGCACACAATATGGCCGCCGCGCCCAAAGAGGCGGCAATGGCTGTCCAGCCTACCCATTTTTTTGATTTTTTCTGATCCTCATTGGCCGCGCGAATGGCCCAGCCATCAATATCGCCAATGGCCTCAAGCAGCATCTCAGCATTCATGAATGAATCCCTCCTTAATTAGGTACTTTTTTAATTTTGTCCTTGTCCTTTGAAGCAGTGACTTTACCTTGCCCTCACTGAATCCGTACTGACGGCAAATCTGATCAATGGATTTAAAATACCAATACCGGCAGACAAAGAGATTCCGCTCATTAGACGGCAGGGCCGCCACAAAGCCGCGGACCGCTTGCCCAAGCTCGCCCGCTTCCACCTCGCCTTCCGGATCCTGACCGGAGGGGATACAATCGCCCAACTCCTCCAGCGTCAGCGCTATCTCACCGCCGCCGCGCTTTTGAGCGCGGGCCTTTTGCCACTTCTTGATGGCAAGATAACGGGTGAGCTTCGCTAAATATGTGGACAGTTCAGCCGGCTTATGAGGCGGCAGACTGTTCCACGCGCCCAGATACACGTCGTTGACGACCTCCTCGGTATCGTCAGGATCGTTCAAGACACGAAAAGCCACGGAATAGCAATATTTTCCGTACTTCGTCTGCGTCTCCTTTATGGCATCATCTGATCTTGACCAGTAAAGGTCTACGATTTCTTTGTCGGTCATTCCATCACCCTTTGCAGTTTAGTCCCGATCGGTCCTTCACTTATATACTCCGAAAAGAGCGGCCTTGGTTGCAAATGGAATAAAACTTTTTGACCTTTTCCGAGACGCGGTTTGAGCTCAATAGCTCTGTTGCATTATATCATAAACTCTACATTAACCACAAGTTTACACCTTTTTTGTATACAACCCGCCTTATTTATGCTATAATATCCGCCAAGGCAGATAGTATATTTTATTTTAGGCCGTTTTTCTCCCCGGCTGACACCGGGAACCGAAAAACATGGCACATTATACCATCCCCGCGCGGCGGGTATGGCATAATGGCTCTCATCAATCCGCAAGGGCGAAGGGAAGAAAAAATTGGAACGAAACGATATGGAGCGGGCAATCCTGGTGGGACTGGCCGCCGACAGCATGGAGGAGCGGGAGCGCTCCGATGACGTGACGCTGGCCGAGCTGGAGGCCCTTTTGGAGACAGCCGGGGGCGTGTGCTGCGGGAAGGTCTTGCAGACCAAGCGCACCCCCGACCCCCGCAGCTTCATCGGCGAGGGCAAGGTACGGGAGGTAAAGGCGCTGCTGGAGGCCAACGACTGTACCCTGGCCGTCTTTGACAACGAGCTCTCCCCCTCCCAGCTGAGGGCGCTGGAGGAGGATCTGGGCGTCCACGTGCTGGACCGTTCCCAGCTGATCCTGGACATTTTTGCCGCCAGGGCCCGCACCAGGGAGGGGCGGCTCCAGGTGGAGCTGGCCCAGTATAACTACCTTCTGCCGCGCCTCACCGGCATGTGGACGCATCTGGTGCGCCAGACGGCCTCCGGCGGGAAGAGCCCCATCGGCACCCGGGGCCCCGGCGAGACACAGCTGGAGACAGACCGCCGGCACATCCGGAGGAAGATACAGAAGCTGGAGGAAGAATTGGAGTCCGTCCGCCGGGTGCGGGGCACCCAGCGGCGTCAGCGGGAGAAAAACGGCGTGCCGGTCATCGCCCTGGTGGGCTACACCAACGCCGGGAAATCCACCCTTTTGAACAAGCTCACCGGCGCGGGGATCGAGGCCAACGACAGGCTCTTTGACACGCTGGACACCACCACCCGCAGGCTCGCCCTGGCCCCCGGCTCGGAGGCGCTGATCTCCGACACCGTGGGCTTCATCCGCAAGCTCCCCCACCATCTGGTGGAGGCCTTCAAGGCCACCTTGGAGGAGCTGAGCTTTGCCGACATCCTTATCCACGTCATCGACGCCTCCTCCCCGGAGCGGGACACCCAGGTGGACGTGGTGCGGCGGCTCATCGCCGAGCTGGGCGCGGAGGGCACCCCCTGTATTGACGCCTACAACAAGGCGGATCTGTGCCCCGACCCCGCCGGGATCCCCCGGGGCGGGAACGTCATCGCCATCTCCGCCAAAACGGGGGAGGGGACGGACAAGCTGTTGGAAAAGATCACGGAGCTTCTCTCCCGGGGCAAAAAGCGGGTGACGCTCCTGCTGCCTTACGCCGCCGGGAGGACGCTGGATCTGCTCCACCGGGAGGCGGAGGTCCACGCCGTGGATTACGCCGACGCCGGCATTTTGGTGGACGTCACCGTGAAGCCGGAGCTGTGGGGCACGGTGAGAGGATTTGTAAGATCCTAAGACCGATATAAACGCCCTGCGGGCCGCCGCCTTCGGCGGCCTACAAGATGTTTTCCCGCGTTATGGGGCCGGTTCTCGATCAGACCGGCGATCCCGGCGCAAGGAGGTACCCATGCCCGACTACATCATTCCCGCCGGGGACGGCGAAATCGAATATGTGGAAAAGCGCTCCCGGTTCATCGGCCGTGTGTGGCGCGTGGAGAGCGAGGCCCAGGCTTTGGAGCGCCTGCGGGAGACCCGGGAGCGGCACTGGGACGCCACCCACAACGTGTACGCCTACGCCCTTCACGAGGGCGGGATCATGCGCTATTCCGACGACGGGGAGCCCTCCGGCACCGCCGGGATGCCGGTGCTGGACGTCTTTCGCAAGGCGGGCGTCCAGGACTTCTGCTGTGTGGTGACCCGTTATTTCGGCGGGATCCTGCTGGGGGCCGGGGGACTGGTGCGGGCCTACGCCAAATCCGCCGCCCTGGCCCTGGAGGAGGCGGGAAAGGCCCGGATGACGCCGCTTTTGGAGCTGTCGCTCCTGTGCTCCTACCCCCAGTATGAGCGGATCCGGGCGGAGCTGGGCCGCGTCCACGCCCTCTTAGAGGACACCGTTTTTGGGGCCGACGTGGAGCTGAAGCTGGCCATGACGGCGGAGGATCACGCCGTTTTCGCCCCCCGGATCACCGATTTGACCGCCGGGACGGCGCTTTTGGAGATCACCGGCCGGTCCCTGCGGCCCGTACCCCTGGAGGAACGATCATGAAAAGAATCATTTCGATATTTCTGGCGCTGTGCCTTCTGCTGACGGCCCTGGCTGGATGCGGCGGGGGAGAGGAGCAAACGGTTTCCACACCCTACACCGCCGCCCAGATCGCCGGGGCGCTGGCCGCCTCCCAGACGGATTTGCCCGCGCTCTACGCCGTTACCCGCGACGACCCGGAGTTTGCCCCGTACAGTATGCTGTACCTGGGGGACGGCGCCGAGGCGTGCCGGGACGGGGTCATCTGCACCCCCTTCGGCGTCACCGCCTGCGAGATCGCCGTATTTGAGCTGGACAGCGCCGAGACGGCCCGGAAGTGCGCGGAGAATCTGACGGCCTACCGGGACGAGCGCGTGGGCGCCTTTTTCGGCTACGCCCCCGCCGAGGCGGAGCTGGCCGGGACGGGCCTGGTGCTCACCGGGGGACGCTTCGCCGCCCTTGTGATCTGCCACGACAACGACGCCGCCCGGGCCGCCTGGGAGGGGTGCTTTGCCGCCGATCCGGCCCCCGCGCCGTCGCTCTACGACTATATATCCCCCCTTCCGGAGCCGGACACGACCCCGGACACCGCGCCCGACACCGCACCGGATACTGCGCCTGATACGACACCGGATACCACGCCCGACACCACGACGGAAAAGCCGGATGCGTACGACCACGACGCCGTGCTGGCGGCCTTTGCAAGCGGCGACGCCTCCGGCCTCACGCCGAAGAACCGGGCGGTGTACGATAAGTGCCGGGAAATCCTCGCCGGGGAGATAAAGGACGGCATGACGCCGGTGGAGCAGGAGCTGGCCATCAACGACTACCTGGTTTTCAACGCCCGGTACGACCCGGCAGAGCTGACCAACGGGCCAGTGGGCGTCCCCGACCCGGACAACGACAACCCCTACGGGCTTTTGCTCCACGGGGTAGGCATCTGCCTGGGCTACGCCACGTCCTTTCAGCTTTTTATGGATCTTCTGGGCATCGATTGTATGACCGTCCGCGGCTGGGCCTACAACAGAACCGAGGAGCACGCCTGGAATCTGGTCCGGCTGGACGGGGAGTGGTACGCCGTGGACGTGACCTGGAACGACCCGGTCTTTAGCGATGGGGAACCGCCCTATTTCATTCAGGCCGCCTATGCCCACGCCTACTTCAACGTCACCAGCGAGTTTATGCGGGGGTCGGATCACCAGTGGGACGGGGACGTGCCCGAAGCCACGGGCACCCGCTGGGCGTCCTGGAATCTGTGAGGGAACCTTTGCCGGCAATATGTATTATAACACGGCAACAAAGTATTGTCAAGTACTTTTTTATACTTTTTCAAAATTATTTTTTTGAGCCCGCGTTTTGTGCGCCTCCCGCCGGACAGGCGAGGCGGTTCAACAACAGCGCTATTGAAAAAATCCGTCCGGCGGTGGTAAAATGACCACAAGTCCGGACGGTATTTTTTTGAAGGAGATTGAAAAACATGGAGATCGGGAATCAGATCAAGACCCTCCGCACCCAGCGGGGGGTGACGCAGGAGACGGTGGCGGCGGCCCTGGGGGTCCTACCCCAGACGGTCAGCAAGTGGGAGACGGGGGCCACGGCGCCGGACATCGCGCTGCTGCCCGCCATTTCGGCCTACTTCGGCGTCACCATCGACGAGCTTTTTGCCCTCACCGACCAGCAACGGGTGGAGCGGATCGAGAACATGCTGGACAATCAGCGGGAGGTGGAAGCCCACATCCTGGATCGGGAGGCCGCGTTCCTCTTAGAGAAGGCCCGCCGGGAGCCGAAAAATGCCCGTGTCTGGTCGCTCCTGGCCTATGTGGAGAACCACCGGGGCGACGCCGCCAAGCGGAAGGCGGCGGAGTACGCTAAGGAATCTCTGTCTCGAAAGGCCGATAATAACGCCGCGCTCTGGGAGCTGGCCCGTGCCACGGGCCTGGAGGGGCCGTACTGGGAGCTGGCGGACAGCCACCGGGCGGTCATCGACTATCTCAAGGACTTTATCGCTGAAAACCCGGACGTGGAACACGCCTACTGGTGGCTGATGGACGCGCTCCTGCTGGACAGCCGCTTTGCGGAGGCGTCCCAGGTCTGTGACCGGCTCTCCCGGCTGGACAAATCAAAGCTCACCGACCCCATCCGCGTCCCCGACTACCGGGGGCTCATCGCCTGGAAAAGCGGTGACCGGGAGACGGCGCTGAGGATCTGGGACGACATGGTGCGGGACCTGCCCGAGGACGATTCCTATGGCTGGGGCGTCTACGCCCAGGACTACGCTATGACCGGGGACTACGCCCGGGCCGCGCGGATCAGCCTGCGCTGTGGGGAGCACATGACCCCGCCCCGGGCCACCTGGGCCTGGGAGCAGGGGGCCTACTTTCAGGAGCTGGCCGGCGACATTCAAGGCACCATCGCGTCCTTAGAACAGCTTCTGGAGGTCCGCCGCGCCGACTACAACGTCACCACCGGCGCCGGGAACGAGGCGTACCTGGCGGAAATTGACCGCCTGCGGGCGAAGCTGTGACGCGCCGGTCCGGCGAGGGTTCCGCCCTTAAAAGGGCGGAGGAAATACGCTTTTCTCTCTTTTGTTGAACACAAAAGAGAGAAAAGCTTCAAAAGAGAGAAAATGTCATATCCGTGAGTCGGTACCCGGTCCCTCTCATCACCGCGCGCCTTTGTTACGAATGGTCTCTGCGTTTAACCCGCTTAGCCGCTCACCGCTCTATTATTAAAGCCACAGCTCCTATTTCACCCGCGCTGGTGCGGCGGGTAACGTGCGGTCGTCGAAAACATCGTTTCTGTTTGCGTACGGGCCGGACACCCGGCCGGCCCGTGTTTCGAATTCCCGACGCAGTAATGACAACGCCGTACGGGCCGCCGCCCTCGGCGGCCCACCGATATCCCGATGCATTCCTATAGGGGCCAGAGACCCGCTCGGCCCATCCTCCGAATTCCAGAATATCTTTCGTTAGACACCGTAGGGGCGGCCTCTCTTGGACGCCCGATTTTTAAATAGGCGGCGAAGCCGCAACCTTTTTGGGGGAGGGCAATGCGGAAATTTGATGGTGCCACGGGCCGGCCGGGTGTCCGGCCCGTACGGGTGCGTTGCGGGAAATGCGCCGGAAATTCGGCGGGCCGCCTGGAGAGGCGGCCCCTACAAGATTATTCGGAAGATTATCGGGAATTCGTGGGCCGCCGAGGGCGGCGGCCCGTACGGCGGGGAACGATGAATTTTCAGGAATTCGGAAGGACGTGTGGGTAATTCGGAGGTGCGGCGTGTGGGCCGATGTGGTCATCGGCCCCTACAGGGACAGACGCAACGCTGAAAGTCACCACACGATTATCACCGCACCAGCGCGGGCGAAGTAGGACATCACGCCGTAGAGACAGAGTAGTGAGCGGCCAAGCGGGTTAGGCGCTGAGACAATGCGATGACGTCACGCGCGGATATGAATGGTACCATGGGTATCGACCACCACCGCGGGAGCCGGACCGCCGTAATAAAGCTTGGGCCCGGTTCACCACCGGGCCCAAAAATTGCTTTTCTCTTCTTTGAAGCTTTCTTCTCTTTTGTCAACACAAAAGAGAAGAAAGCGTATTTTCTCCGCCCTTGTAAGGGCGGCAGGGGCTTTCCCTCTTTATTTCTTTGAGAATTTGCTCATGGTCACGTCCTCGTCGTCGTAAACGGCGGTGAGGGCGGGGTCGTTGGCGCACAGGTGGAGCATCAGGCGGAACACGTCCTGGGGATCGGCGTTCAGGGCGGCGGCGATCTCCGGGGCGGTCATGGCCCTGCCGGTGGTGAGCAGGAGCTCACGGGCGCGGTTTTTCAGCTCGATCAGGACGCCGGCGCACTTCTTGCCGTACTCCACGGCGGGCTGGTGGTAGGCGTTGATGTTGATGAGCTGGGCGTAGATGCCCACGGCCCGCTCCCAGACGGCGATGAGCTGGCCCACGTTGTAGGCGGAGACGCAGGGGACGGTGACGGTCATGGTCTTCTTGCCGTGGTCCTCCAGATTCTTCTTGGTGCCCAGCATGAAGGCGTTCAGGTAGTCGCCGGAGGTGGAGTCCTCGCCCACGCAGACGGACTCGCCGGCCCGGTCCTTCAGGACCTGGACGAAAATGACGAAGATGTTGGCGGGGCCGCCCACCAGCTGCTGGACATAGCTGTGCTGGTCGGAGGTGCCCTTGTTGCCCATGACGGCCAGGCCTTGGTTGACCTTCTGGCCGTCCAGGTCCAGCTCCTTGCCCAGGGACTCCATCACCAGCTGCTGGAGGTATTTGGCCAGCAGGTCCAGGCTGTCCTTATAGGGGAGCACCACCTGGGTGACGCCGCCCTTGCCGCCGGACATCCTGTACCAAGCCAGGGCCATGATGGCGGCGGGGTTCTCCAGCATATTGGGCTCCCGGCCCAGCTCGTCGCAGTCCGCGGCGCCCTGGAGGAAGCTGTCGATGTCGATGCCCTGGAGGGCCAGGGGCAGCAGGCCCACGGCGGACATGACGGAGGTGCGGCCGCCCACCCAGTCCCACATGGGGAAGCGGGCGATCCAGCCCTCGGAGACGGCCACCTTGTCCAGCTTGGAGTCCACACCCGTGACGGTGACGGCGTGTTTGGCGAAGCTCAGGCCGTTCTTTTCATAGAAGGCCTTGGCCTCCACCATGCAGTTGCGGGTCTCGATGGTGCCGCCGGACTTGGAGATGATGACGGTGAGCGTCTCGTCCAGCTCAGGTCCCACGGCGCGGAAGATGGCATCCATGCCGGCGGGGTCGGTGTTGTCCAGGAAGTAGAGCTTCATCTTGTCCTCGGGGGTCCCCAGGGCCTTGGAGACAAACAGGGGCCCCAGAGACGAGCCGCCGATGCCGCCCACCATGACGTTGACGAATTTGCCGCCCTTCTCGCCGGTGATCTTGCCGGCGTGGACGTCGGCGGCGAAGGCCTTGACGGCGGCCAGGGTGTCGGTGATCTCCTTCTGAAGCTCCGGCGTGGGGGCAAGCCCCGGGGCGCGCAGCCAGTAATGGCCCACCATGCGCTCCTCATCCGGGTTGGCGATAGCGCCGGCCTCCAGCTCGCGCATGGCCCTCTGGGCGGTGTTCATCTTCTTCTCCATGGAGAAGATGTACTCCGGATCCATATCCATGCCGCCCCACTCCATCATAAGCTTTGTCTTGGGGGAATAGAGAACGGTATTGGCGTACATTGTCCAGTCATCCATAGGGTAGTCAGCTCCTTTGTGAATTGATAGTTAAGCTCAAAAGGCGCTCAGGAGCGTCTTTAAAGTCCTTGGTTTCGGCCTGCCACGTCCAGTTGTTCGCCGTGGTGCCGGGGGTGTTCATCCGGGCCTCGTTCCCCTGCTCCAGCACGTCCTGCAGCTGCAGGATCACCACGCCGGCGGAGGACTCGAACAGGCGCTCCTTCAGCCGCCGGGCGGCCTCCACGGGGTCAAGCTCCGGGTACATATGGGCGGCATAGCCGGCCAGCGTCTCGTTGTCGTGGGTGCCGGAGTAGCCGATCTTCTCCTTCACCGGGTAATAGCCGTACAGGGGGCCTCCGTTCTGGTACTGCATGATGTCGGTACCTAAAAAGCCACAGCGGCTCAGAAGCGCCCGGACAGCCGGGGTGATGGCGCCCAGATCCTCCGCCACAAAGGGCAGGGGGCCGAATTTGTCGTAGGCGGTCTTAAAAAGCTCCAGGCCCGGCCCGAAGATCCAGCGGCCCTCCGCGGGGGTCTTCCCCGCCGGGATGGCCCAGGCGGACTCAAAGCCCATGAAGTGGTCCAGGCGGGTATAGTCGTAGAGGTCGATCATCCGTGCGAACCGGCGCATCCACCAGGAAAAGCCGGTTTTGCGCATCACGTCCCAGTTGTAGAGGGGGTTGCCCCACACCTGCCCGTCGTCGTTCCAGGCGGGCGGCACGCCGGCCACGAGGCGGGCGCCGCCGTCCTCATCCACCGTGAACTGCTCAGGCTCGGCCCACACGTCGGCGGAGTCGGCGGAGACGTACATGGGCACGTCGCCGATGATGGAGATGCCCCTTTCGTTGGCGTAGGCCCGCAGCTCCCGCCAGGTCAGCTCGAACCGGTACTGGCAGAATTTCTGGAATTCCGCCTCCCGGGCCAGAGCCTCGTCCCCCAGAAGCGCCGGGGTGTACCGGCGGTACTTCTCCGGCCATTTGGCGTGGTGCTCGTTGGAGACGGTCTTTTTGACGGCGGCGAAGGCGGCGTAGGGATCCAGCCACGGGGCGTTCTCTCTGGTGAACCGCTCGTAGGCCCCGTCGGGCCGGAAGGATTCGAAGGCCGCCCGCAGCTCCTCCTCGCTCTCCGGCAGGAGGGCGAGATTCCCGGCGAAGGCCGACGTCCCGGCGTAGGGGGAGCCGTGCATATCGGTGGGGCCCAGGGGGAGGATCTGCCAGTATTTCTGGCCGGCGGATGCCAGAAAGTCCACGAATTTTTTGGCGCAGGGGCCGATGTTCCCCGGCCCTTGAGCGTTGGGCAGGCTGGTGATGTGGGCCAGCACCCCCGCGCCACGGGCCATGGGACGGCCTAGGCGCTCCTTTTTGTGGAAGTGGAAGATGGCGGAGCCCAGGGACCACAGAGTGACGTTGACCTTCCCGTCCCGCACCTCATAGCGGGCGCCGCCCAGGATATCGGTGACGTCCTCGCCCCGCAGGTCGATGGAAGCCTCCCGGGTCGCGCCGCCCCGGTTGATGAGCACGGCGATGCCCTCGTCCGCCCAGCACCGGTACCAGCCGATGACGTCGTCGCCGAAGGCGAAGGGCTCAAAGGAGGCGCCGGGCAGCTCCGGGAAGGCCCGGCGCAGGTTGATGGCGTTGCGATAGATGGTGAAGCAGTCCCTGTCCTCGTGTCCCCAGGGGAAGGGGGCGCGGTTGAAGGGGTCGGAGTAGCCCTCCATGCCCGCCTCGTCGCCGTAGTAGATACAGGGCACGCCGGGGAGGGTCATCTGCATCAGCGCCAACAGCCAGAGCCTGCCCTTGGCAAGGCCCCGCTGCTGGTCGGAGAGGCGGTAGTGGAATTTCTGCTCCTCGTTCAGGGTATCGGGATGGGGCGCGCCGCCCAGGGCCGTCAGGACGCGGGCCCGGTCGTGGCTGCCCATCAGGTTGAAGTTGGCGTAAAAATTCTCCGGGGGATAGTTCTCCTGGAGGGAGAGCATCGTCTCCAGCACGTTCTGAGCGGAGTTGGAGCCCAGGAGATAGTAGAGGATGGCGTCCCGGAAGGGGTAGTTCATGACGCAGTCCAGCTCACTGCCCAGGAAGTACCGCCGGCGGTCGCCGTAGCTGATCTTGTTGGAGGCGTCCTCCCAGACCTCGCCCATCAGGAGGCCCTCGGCCCCCTTCTCCGCCACCACGGCGGCCTTGATGCCCTCAATAAAGTCGTCGGGCAGCTCGTCGGCCACGTCCAGCCGCCAGCCTCTGGCCCCGGCGCGCAGCCAGTGGCGCACCACGGAGTCCTCATCGCCGCAGATGTACCGGCGGTAGTCGGGGTTGCGCTCCTCCACGTCGGGCAGGTCGTCCACGCCCCACCAGCACTCGTATCTGTGGGGGAACTCGTAGAATCTGAACCAGTCAAAATATCTGGAATCCGGGCCCTGGCAGGCGCCGGGGCCGGGGTAATTTCCGAATTTGTTGAAATATTTGCTGTCACAGCCGGTGTGGTTAAACACGCCGTCCAGGATGAGGGAGATGCCGCGCTCCTCGGCCTCCCGGCAAAGCTGTGTGAAGCTCTCCTCGTCCCCCAGCATCCCGTCGATCTTCCGGTAGTCGCCGGTGTCGTAGCGGTGGTTGCTGACGGCCTCGAAGATGGGGTTGAGATAGAGGGCGGTGATCCCCAGGCCCTGGAGATAATCCAGCTTCTCCCGGATGCCGGAGAGGGTGCCGCCGTAAAATTCCCAGACCTTGATCCTGCCGTCGGCCAGGCGCTTATAGCGGACGGGGGTCTCCCAGTCCTCCACCAGCGCCTTGGGGGTGCCGGCGCGCTTTTGGGAAAGCACCGCCTCCGCCCGCTCCCGCCAGTCGCTCCCCCGGTAAAAGCGGTCGGGGAAGATCTGGTAGCAGATGGCGTTTTTATACCAGTCCGGCGTTTTCCGGGGCACATAGGCCGTGACCTGATACTCCGGGCACATGCCGTCGTAGATCTGGCCGACGCCGCCCACTCTCCCCGGCTGGGGGCCGTACCAGCAGCTTCCGCCGCCGGCGAAGTGGAAGATGAAGCTGTACCAATAGAGCTCGGGCGATTCCGGGGTGAAGGTGAAGGTGAACCGGCCGCCCTCCCGGTTCATCACAAAGTAGTCGTCGCTTCTGTTCTCCACCCGGATCCTCAGCTCCGCCCATTCGGGCTCGCCGTCCCAGGTGTCTATGGAAACGCAAACAGCGCCGCCGAGGGCGACAGCGCCAAAGGGTGTGCGGAATTTTAATTCGCGGGAGTTGTGGTAGGCTCTCATACAGTTAACGGTTCCTTTGATGATGAAAGATAGATAACGTTCAGGGGGCGGGGGCCGCCCCCTGAATAATTTTAAATTTTAGTCCTCTTCGTCCTCCGGGTCGCCCTTTTTCCTGTTCCAGGGCTCAATCTCCGGGTGGGTGCGCTGATACATGTCAAGATACTCCTGAGCGGCCCGATCCCAGCTGAAATCGGCGGCCATAGCGTTGTCCATCAGGCGCTCCCAGGCGTCACTGTTGTTCCGGTAGAGCTCACAGGCGGCCTGGATGGTGAAGAGCATCTCATGGGCGTTGTAGTTGGCGAAGCTGAAGCCGTTCCCCTCGCCGGTGTACTGGTTGTAGGGGGTAACGGAGTCCTTCAGGCCCCCCGTCTCCCGCACCACGGGCAGGGTGCCGTAGCGCATGGCGATCATCTGGCTAAGGCCGCAGGGCTCAAAGAGGCTGGGCATCAGCAGCATGTCCGCGCCGGCGTACATCCGGTGGGAGAGGGCCTCGTCAAAGCGGATGCAGGCGGCGCAGCGGCCGGAGCGCTCCCAGCTGTAGTAGGAGAGCATGTCCTCGTACTGCTTGTCGCCGGTGCCCAGGACGCAGATCTGGGCCTTATCCAGGATCTCGCCGATGACCCGCTGGACCAGATCCATGCCCTTCTGCTCGGTGAGCCTGCCGATCATGACGATCAGCGGCACGTTGGGATCCACCTCCAGGCCCATCTCCGCCTGGAGCTCGGCCTTGCATTTGGCCTTGTTCGCCCGGTCGGCGGCGGTGAAGCGGTGGGGGATCAGCTTGTCCGCGGCGGGATCCCAGAGCTGGGTGTCGATGCCGTTCATGACGCCGTAAAGGATGCTGGCCCTGTCGCGGAAGATGAAATCCAGCTTTTCGCCGAAGAAGGGGGTCTTGATCTCCTCGGCGTAGGTCTTGGAGACGGTGCTGAGGATGTCGGCGTAAAGAAGGCCGCCCTTCATGTAGTTGATGCTCCGCTCGTCGCACCGAAGCTGGCTGGCGGCGGCGGGGATGCCCCACAGGCCCAGGATGTCCCCTAAGACATAGTCGCTCATCTGACCCTGGAACTTCAGGTTGTGGACGGAGAACACCGTCTTGACGTTCTCATAGAGGGGCAGGCCCTGATAAAACTCCCGCAGGAACACGGGGACCAGGGCGGTGTGCCAGTCGTTGCAGTGGAGCACGTCGCACTTGAAGTCGGGCAGATATTGCAGGGCCTCCACGATGGCCTTGGAGAAATAGGCGATGCGCTCGCCGTCGTCGTAATAGCCGTAGGGGCGCTCGCGGTTGAAATAATACTCGTTGTCCACAAAGTAGTAGACCACGCCCTTGTAGGTGAGCTTCTCGATGCCGCAGTAGACGTTGCGCCAGCCGAGAGACACATAGAAGTCCGTGACGTGGGTCATCTTGGACTTGAATTCCTCGGGGATGGTCATGAATTTGGGGATGATAACGCGGCACTCGCACCCGGCCTCCTTCAGCGCCTGGGGCAGAGAGCCGCCCACGTCGCCCAGGCCCCCCGTTTTCATGAACGGCACGGCCTCATAGGCGGCGAACAGAACTCTGAGCTTTCTCCTCATTACAGATCGTCCTCCTGTGATCGATTTCCTTTCCGGCGAAAGGATTCAGGCGGAAAAACGCCTCCAAACAGACCCGGAGGGGCCTGTTTGGAGAGGGGGGATCGACTTACGCTTTGATAAAGGTGGTATCGCCGGTACCCTTGATGACGGTCCCGGCGTGGACGACCTGGGACTTGTCAAGGATGATGTTCTCCACCACGGCGCCGTCCTCGATGACGCAGCTCTGCATGATGATGGAGTTTTTCACCTTGGCGCCCTTGCCCACCTTCACGCCGCGGAAGAGGATGGAATGATCCACCTCGCCCTCGATGAGGGAGCCCTCGGAGACCATGGAGTTGCGCACCTTGGCGCCCTCCAGGTACTTGGCGGGGGCGGCTTCGGCGGCCTTGGTGGCGAGGGGGCGCTCGCGGGTGAACAGCTCCTTGGCCACGTCGATGTTCAGAAGCTCCATGGAATATTCGAAGTAATCGCGGCTGGTGAACATCTGGCGGGCGTAGCCGTCGTACTTATAGGCCCGGACGTCCATCTTGTCCAGATCGCCCTCGATGGCCTCGAAGAAATCCAGATAGTCGATGGCGGCGTACCACTCGATGATCTTCATCAGCAGGTCGCGGGAGATCACGAAGGTGTCCAGCATGACGTCCTCATACTTGAGGGGGTTGGGCTTGAAGCCCACCACGCGGCCGTTCTCCACGGTGACGCCCAGCCTGTGGGGCTCGTCCCGGTCGGCGGTGTTGTAGACCATGGTGATGTCCGCGCCGGACTTGATGTGCTCCATGATCAGGGGCCGGTAGTCCATGTGGGAGATGACGTTGGCGGCGGTCACCAGGATATAGGGGGCCGGGCTGCGCTCCAGATAGACGGTGTTGCGGCGGATGTCACGCAGAAGGAAGTGGCTGTTTTCGCTGTGTACGCCGAAAACGGAGCCGGGCAGGACGAAAAGTCCGCCGTTCTTCCGGTCCAGATCCCACGCCTTGCCCGCGCCCACATGGTCGATGATGGAGCGGTACTTGTAGGGGGTGATCAGGCCGATGGTGTTGATGCCGGAGTTGACCATGTTGGAGAGGGGGAAGTCGATGACGCGGTAGTTGCCGCCGTAGGGAAGGGACCCGATGGTACGGTCCTCCGTCAGCTCGCCCATGCCCTTTGTCTCAAAGTTGGCGGCGATAAGTCCGATTACTCTATCCATAATTTCACACCCTCCTTATTCAACAATGGCGGCGTCGCCCACGACCGCGATGGGCACGTTGGCGTCGGCGGAGCCGAAGACGGCATTGGCCTTGACGGTGGCGCCCTCGCCCACGATGGCCCGGACGACCCTGGCGCCCTTCTCAACGGTGACGTCGGGGAGAAGGATGGAGTCCACTACCTCGGCGCCCTCCTCAACGGTACAGCCCTTGGAGATGATGGAGTGCTCCACCTTGCCCAGGATGATGGAGCCGTTGGCCACGAAGGCCCGGTCCACGCACCCCTTGGGGCCCACATAGTGGGGCGGCAGGGAGTCGTCCTGGGTCAGCGTGGGGAAGTCCTTGCTCATCAGGTCGAACTGAGGCGCGGCCTCCAGAAGATCCATGCTTGTCTCGTGGAAGGTGGGGATGGTTCCCACGTCCTTCCAGAAGCCCTCAAAGCGGTGGACGAAGAGGCGCTTGCCCTGGGCAAGGAGGGTGGGGATGATGTTCTTGCCGAAGTCGTGCTCGGAGTCGGCGTCGCGGGAGTCGGCGATCAAAGACTCCTCCAGGACCTTCTTGGAGAAGATGTAGATGCCCATGGAGGCCAGGTTGGACTTGGGCTTGGCGGGCTTCTCCTCGAAGTCGTAGATCTTGCCCGTCTCGTCGGCGGCCAGGATACCGAGTCTCGGGGCCTCCTCCCAGGGGACGGTCATGACGGCGATGGTCAGATCCGCGTTGTTCTCGATATGGGTACGGAGCATCTTTCGGTAGTCCATGCGGTAGATGTGGTCGCCGGAGAGGATGATCACGTAATCGGGATCGTAGAGGTTTATGTAGTCCAGGTTCTGATAAATGGCGTCGGCGGTGCCGGCGTACCACTGGCCGCCGGTCTCGGTGGCGTAGGGCGGAAGGATGGCCACGCCGCCGTCATGGGAGTCTAAGTCCCAGGACGAGCCGGTGCCGATGTAGGTGTTCAGGAGGTAGGGCCTGTACTGGGTCAGCACGCCCACGGTGTCGATGTTGGAGTTGGCGCAGTTGGAGAGGGCAAAATCGATGATCCGGTACTTACCGCCGAAGGAGACGGCGGGTTTCGCGATGTGCTTTGTGAGAGCACCCAGCCTGCTGCCCTGCCCTCCCGCGAGCAGCATGGCTATGAACGGTTTTTTGTTTACCACAAGAAGACCTCCCTTATATAAAATTATTTATTTATTACCAAGCTCTGAGCTTTGCTTGAACTACGTTAATACTTTTCTGAATTTCGCAAAATTCAGAAATATTCTCCGCACGTTCCCTTTAAATTGAAAAGGGCTCTGCCCTTTTCAATTTAGTTTAGCTTCCACACGTCCTCCGCGTACTCCCGGATGGTGCGGTCGGAGGAGAAGATGCCGGAGCAGGCGGTGTTGTGGACGGACTTCTTGAACCACTCGTGCTTCTGGCCGTGCAGCTGCTCCAGGCGGTACCAGGCGTCCACATAGGGCTGGAAGTCCTTCAGGACAAAGAACTCGTCGTTGGAGTTCATGAGGTTGGAGTACACGCTCTCAAAGCCGCCGGACAGCTTGGCGTAGGTGCCGTCGTTCAGCTGCTCCACCACGCGCCGGAGGCGCGGGTTGGCGTCCACCTCGCCCCTGGCGAAATAGCTCCAGCTGCGCTTGAGCTGCGCGATCTCCTCCGTCTTCAGGCCGAAGATCTCGGCGTTCTCAAAGCCCACCTGCTCCACGATCTCCACATTGGCGCCGTCCAGGGTGCCCAGGGTGATGGCGCCGTTCATCATGAACTTCATACAACCGGTGCCGGAGGCCTCCATACCGGCCGTGGAGATCTGCTCGGAGATATCCGCGGCGGGATAGATGAGCTGTCCGTTGGAGACGGAGAAGTTGGGGATGAACACCACTCGGATCCTGCCGCGCACCCGGGAGTCGGTGTTGATGACCTCGGCCACGGAGTTGACGAGCCGGATGGTATTCTTGGCAAACTCATACCCCTGGGCCGCCTTGCCGGCGAAGATGAAGGTGGTGGGCCGGATGTCGAAGTTGGGATCCTCCAGCAGGCGGTTATAGAGATCCATGATCTTGAAGAGGTTCAGCAGCTGGCGCTTATAGGCGTGGAAGCGCTTCACCTGGATATCGAAAATGGAATCGGTATCCACGATGATGCCGGTGGTGTCCTTGATATATCTGGCCAGCGCCTGCTTGTTTTTGACTTTGGAATGGGCGGCCTTGTCCAGGAAGGAGGGATCGTCCTCAAAGGCCTTGAGCTTTTCAAGCTCCATGGCGTCGGTGTACCACTTATCGCCGATGGCCTCGGTGATGAGGGCGGCGTAGGTGGGGTTGGCCTGGGCCAGGAAGCGCCGGTGGGTGACGCCGTTGGTCTTGTTGTTGAACTTCTCCGGGGTCAGAACGTAGAAGTCCCGCAGGACGTCGTTCTTGAGGATCTCGGTGTGGAGGGCGGCGACGCCGTTGACGGCGTGGCCGGCGATGACAGACATATTGGCCATACGCACCTGGCCGCCCCAGAGGATGGCGGTGTTCATCAGGAGCTCCTGGTTCTGCTCACGCCGCTGGGCGAAGGACTCCCGGTAGCGGCGGTCGATCTCCGCCACGAAGTCGTAGACACGGGGCAGGAGCCGCTGGAACATCTCGATGGGCCACTTCTCCAGCGCCTCGGGCAGGATGGTGTGGTTGGTGTAGGAGATGGATTTTGTGACGATCTCCCAGGCGGTGTCCCAGTCCAGGCCCTCCTCGTCGATGAGGAGCCGCAAAAGCTCCGGGGCGCACAGGGCCGGGTGGGTGTCGTTGGTGTGGATGGCGATGAGCTCCGGGAAGCGCTTCCAGGCGTGCTTGCCGTACTCGCGCTTATAATATCTCAGGATGGCCTTGAGGCCGGCGGCCACGAACATGTATTCCTGCTTCAGGCGCAGGACCTTGCCGGGGTCGGCGTTGTCGTTGGGGTAGAGGACGGAGGTGATGGCCTCCACATCGGAGCGGAACTTCATGGCGCCGGCGTAGTCGCCCCGGTTGAAGGCGTCCATATCGAAGTTCTGCTTGGCCGGCTCGGCCGACCACAGGCGCAGGTTGTTGACGGTCTTGCCGCCGTAGCCCACGATGGGGACGTCGTAGGGGACGGCGATGATCTCCTCGCCGCCGGTCCACTCGTAGCTCATGGAGTTGCCGGTATATTTGTGGACAACGGTACCGCCGAAGCGCACCCTGACAGCCTCCTCGGGCCGCTCGATCTCCCAGGGGTAGCCGCCCTCCAGCCAGTTGTCCGGGTCCTCCACCTGGCAGCCCTTTTCGATGCGCTGGTGGAAAAGGCCGTAGCGGTAGCGGATGCCGTTGCCCTGGCCGATGTAGCCCAGGCTGGCCAGAGAGTCGATGAAGCAGGCGGCCAGTCTTCCAAGGCCGCCGTTGCCAAGGCCGGGATCCACTTCCTCATCGGCAAGCTCGGAGATGGTCACGCCGTAGTCGGCCAGACCCTCCTCCACGATGTCCTTGATACCGAAGTTCATAATGTAGTTCTCCAGAAGCTTGCCCATAAGGAACTCCATGGAGAAATAATAGACGCGCTTTTTCTCCTCGGTACGCGTCTCGTCGCTGACGACACGGACATTGCGGGCATTGTTGGCGATCAGCTTCGCCAGGGTCTGGTACTTGAGCCTCATCTCGAGCTTTGAGAAGGGCTTGCCGAAGTTGGCCACCGCGGCGGCCTCGAGCTGTCTTGTGAAATCTTTTTTGTCCTTGAACATATGGGTACTCCTTATTGTTTATAGGGTTTTCTCATAAGGCGCCGGAGCGCCGTGAAAGCGTTTATGAGACTGCCAAAAAAGCCCGGTCGGACTTTTTCCGGCAAGGGGAACGCGCGGGAAATCCATTATTTATTTATTATTTATCCTTTTTGGGGGCAGTCTCTTCAATACGAGGCCGCCGATGGGCGGGGTGCGGACCACCACGGAATATTTCTTCCCGTGGGCGGGGATCTTCTCCGCCTCCAAAAGCTGTCCGTTGACGCGGCCCGAGCCGCCAAAGCGCCGGTCGTCGGAGTTGAAGATCTCCACATACGTCCCCTTCCGGGGCACGCCGACGCGGAACTCCTCATAGACCTCCGGCACGAAGGAGAGAAGGCAGGTCAGATCCTCCGTGGGGACCTTGCCGTGGCGGATGAAGGTGAGGATGCACTGGCTGGCGTCATCGGCGTCCAGCCACTCGAAGCCGTCCCAGGAGAAATTCTTCTGCCAGAGGGCCTTCTCCCGCAAAAAGAGGTGGTTCAGCTCCTTCACATATGTCTGGTGCTTCCTGTGGGCGTCGTAGTCCAGAAGGAACCACTCCAGCCCCTCGTAATAGCGCCACTCGATGAACTGGGCCAGCTCCGCGCCCATGAAGTTGTGCTTGGCGCCGGAGTGGAGCGTCTGATATAAGAGCAGCGCCCGCAGGCCCGCGAACTGCCGCCAGTAGTCCCCCGGCATCTTGCCGATGAGGGACGCCTTGCCGTGGACCACCTCGTCGTGGGAGAGGGCCAGGACGAAATTCTCGTTGAAGGCGTACATCATGGAGAACGTCAGGCCCCCGTGATGGGCGGGGCGGTACGGAAAATCGGTCTTCATGTAGTTGAGGGTGTCGTGCATCCAGCCCATGTCCCACTTGAAGTGGAAGCCCAGGCCCCCGTCCTCCGGCGGGTAGGTGACCAGGGGCCAGGCGGTGGACTCCTCGGCGATCATCATCACGTCCGGGTACTCCCGGGAGACGGTGGCGTTGATCTTCTGGATGAGGGCGATGGAGTCGTAATCCTTCTCCGTGCCGTCGGCGGCGTACTTCTTGAGCCTCGGGTCGTCGATGCCGAAGTTCAGGTAGAGCATACTGGTGACGCCGTCCATGCGGATGCCGTCGGCGTGGTATTTCTCCAGCCAGTAGACGCAGTTGGAGATGAGGAAGCTCCTGACCTCTCCCTTTTTCACGTTGAACTTATAGGTGCCCCACTGGGGATGGGAGCCGCCCTCGTAGAGGGGCTCGCCCACAAATTCCCCCAGGCCGTGGGCGTCCCGGCAGAAGTGGGCGGGGGCCCAGTCCAGGATGACGCCGAGGCCGGCCCTATGGGCCTCATTGACGAAATACATGAAGTCCGTGGGCGCGCCGTAACGGGAGGTGGGGGCGTAATAGCCGGTGAGCTGATAGCCCCAGCTGCCGTCGAAGGGGTGCTCCATCACAGGCATGATCTCCAGGTGCGTGTAGCCCAACTCCACGGCGTAGGGCACCAGCGTCCCGGCCAGCTCCCGGTAGGACAGCATGGAACCGTCCTCATGGCGGCGCCAGGAGCCCAGATGCACCTCGTAGATGTTCAGGGGCTTCTCCCGCCTGTCGCCTTTGGCCCTGGCGGCCATCCATTTGCCGTCGGACCAGGTGAAATTGTTCAGATCCGCCAGGCGCGAGGCCGTCTCCGGCGGCGTCTCGCAGTAGCAGCCGTAGGGGTCGGCCTTGTAGAGGAGCCGGCCGTCCCGGGCCTCGATCACATACTTGTAGCTCTCCCCCTCGTTCAGGCCCGGCATGAAGAGGTGCCACACCCCGGCGGTGTCGGCGGTGGACTCCATAAAGTGCCGGTTGGGATCCCAGTCGCACCAGGAGCCGGTGAGCCGCACGGAGCGCGCTCCCGGCGCCCAGACGTCAAAGCGCCACCCCCGGATCCCGTTTTCCTCCGCCGGGCGCGCGCCGAATTTCTCAAAGGCGTGCGTCCAGGTCCCCTCGGCGAATTCCCAGCTTTCGTCGTCTGTTAAAATCTTGTAATCCATCGTCATTATGACCTCTTATGTAAATAATGTAAATAATGGCAGTGGTTCTCCCCATCGGCGGCACGGTAAAACAAGGCGTACCTGCCGCCTTGGGAACATTATAACAGATGAATTCTGATTTGTCCACCGTTTTCCATGCGATTTGCGCGTCCTTTTTCGTTATTTTTTACTGTTTGTTCATAAAAACCGCGCTGTTTTTGCGGAGGTTGCACAAAAGTCCCCTCTTTTGCCCATCATGATGCATTTTATAAACTTTTTGTTTACATTTGATTTACCCAATGGCCTTGAAAACCGCAAAAAACCGGTGTAAACTTGACGCGTAACGCGCAAATGAGGTCGTTTCTATGAAAAAATTCATCCTTTTGACCCTTATTCTTTCGCTGATCCTGTCTCTTTCCGCCTGCGGCGGGCCCGGCGGCGGGGACACCGCCCCGGACCCCACCGCCAGCCCCACGGTGATCCGGCTGGACGATGCCGGCGTCACCGTCAACGGCGCGCCCGCCGGGGAGGACGCGGAGTCCGGGGTCACTGCCGCCCACGACATCGTCTATTACGAGTCCGGGCGCGGCCCCCTCTACGGGGAGGGGACGGCCAGGGACGAGCACCCCGCCGCCGAGGCCGCCGCCCACACCGTTGTCCACATCACAAGGCCCGGCGTCTATGTGCTGTCCGGCCGGCTCTCCGCCGGACAGATCGCCGTGGACCTGGGCGAGGGCGCCCGGGACGACCCCGGGGCGGTGGTGGAGCTGGTGCTGGCGGGGGTGGAGATCACCTGCACGGTGGCCCCGGCCCTTATCTTCTACAACGTCTACGAGTGCGACCGGGGCGGCGTCCCCTCCCCCACGGTGGACACCTCCGGGGCGGGGGCCGTTTTGCGGATCCGCGACGGCACGGAAAACATCCTGAACGGCTCCTATGTGGCCCGGATCTACGCCTCCGTGGAGACGGACGCCGAGGGCAAGGTACAGGACAGCAAAAAGCTCCACAAATACGACGGCGCGGTCTACTCCAAAATGAGCATGAACATCTTTGGCGGCACCGGCCGTCTCACGGTCAACGCCGAAAACGAGGGGCTGGGCACGGAGCGCCATCTCACCGTAAACGGCGGCGTCATCCGCGTCTTCTCCGGCAACGACGGCATCAACACCAACGAGGAGGGCGTCTCCGTCACCACCGTCAACGGCGGCGATCTGACGATCGTCGTTGACGGCGGGTATGGCGGCGGGGACGGCATCGACTCCAACGGCTGGCTGGTCATCAACTGGGGCACGGTGCGGGCCTTCGCCAGCTCCGCCTCCCGGGACGCGGGCCTGGACGCCGATCTGGGCGTCATCCTCAACGGCGGCCAGGTGGCCGCCACAGGCTCCCTGCCCGTCAAAGCCGCCGGGGAGAGTCTTCAGCGCTCCGTCACCTTCTCCCTCCTCCAGGGGGAGGCCGGGGCCTACTCCGTCCGGGACGGGGCCGGCGCGGAGGTCCTGCCGGTACAGGCGCAGAACGCCTTTACCCTGCTGACCGTCTCCTCCCCCCGGCTCGCCGACGGGCTGTATACCCTCTACCGGGGCGAAACGCCCCTGACCTCCGCCCGGTGCGGCGCGGGCGGCCCTCCCGACACCACGCCGGATACCACGCCGGACACCACACCGCCTCTCCCCGACCCGCCGCCGGAGGTGCCTGACGACGCGCTGGTGAAGATCACCGACTACATTCCCAGTATCTTCGTGGATCTGCGCTACGCCACGGAGAACAACTTCACGGGGCAGATCGTCTACGATTTCACCGAGCCCCGCCTGCGCTACGGCACCGTGAAAAAGCTGGCCCAGGTCCAGGAGGCGCTTCTGGCCCAGGGGTACAGCCTGAAGATCTGGGACGCCCTCCGTCCCGTCAGCGCCCAGTTCGCCCTCTGGGCCATCTGTCCCGACAGCCGGTACATCTCCGACCCCAACACGAGCACCTCCAACCACTGCCGGGGCAACACCGTGGACGTCACCCTGGTGCTCGCGGACGGCACCGAGATCCCCATGCCCAGCGATTTCGACACCTTCAACGCCCTGGCCGACCGGAATTACTCCGACGTCTCCTCCCAGGCGGCGAAAAACGCCAAACGTCTGGAGGCCGTCATGACCGCCTACGGCTTCAAGCCCTACATCGCCGAATGGTGGCATTACACCGACGCCACCACCTACGGCGTCGTACAGTAAACTGTCAGAAAAAGCCCTGAGGGGCTTTTTCCGACAAGGGGAACCCACAATCAAATACGCGGCAAAGCCGCAACCTCTTTGAGGTGGGAGGGTTGGAAATTCGATAGACGGGCGCGTGGTACGAACCGCAACGGAAATTCGGTGGGCCGCCGAGGGCGGCGGCCCGTACGGCTTCTAACGAAAGATTATCGGAAATTCGGGACACGGGCCGATGTGGTCATCGGCCCCTACGGATGGCCTGTTGCGAATTTCCGACGCGTTACGGTATACGCACCCGTACGGGCCGGACACTGGCCGGCCCGCGTGTCGAATTCCTTATTTTATCGTACAACGCACCCGTAGGGGCGGCCGTCCCCGGCCGCCCGTCCCGGTCAATCACCGGGCTGTCAATCATCGGGGGACGGCGACCCCTACAAAAGCGTAAGAATTAACCGTTGCGAAATTCGATGGCGCCATGGGCCGCCGAGGGCGGCGGTAAACGGTCAAAAACTCCCCCGGACAGCTTAACGTCCGGGGGAGTTTCACTTCAAAGGTTTTCCGTTTTACCCGTACATCCGCTGGAGCAGGGTGGCGGTCTGGGCTCTGTCCACCAGGCCCAGGGGCTCCAGCTTGTCCACGGCCGTGCCGACGATCACCCCGTTGGCCACGGCCCAGCGCATCTCCGCGTCGGCCCAGTCGGGGACCAGGGCGGCGTCCACGTAGCCCGTCAGCTCCGCCCTGCCCTCGGTGCTCTTGCCCATGGCCTGGGCGGCCCGGAACAGCATGGTGACGATGGTGTTCCGGTTCAGAAGGGTATCCGGCTCCATCTTACCGTTTCCCGTGCCCCGCAGGATATTCAGGGACACGGCCCAGTTGGCCGCCGGAATATACCAGTCCTCTGTCATATCGGGGAAGGGCGCCTTATAATCGGTGGCCGGGGACCCGGCGGCCCGCCACATGGCATAGACGATCTCCGCCCTGGTTATACTCCCCAGGGGGCGGAAAAGGCTCTTGTCCCAGTCGCGGAAAAGCCGCATATCCCGGGCATATTTGGCCTGAGAGGCGTACCAGTCGCCGGGGGAGACGTCGGCGTAAACCGGTTTTTCCACGCCGGAGCCGGCGAGATAGGGCCCGTCCAGCATCAGCGCTCCGCCGGCGGAGGCGGTGTAGACAGCCACGGTATCCTCCGTGGCGAAATACCGCCGGTTCGCCGCCAGGGCCGCGCCGGAGGAAACCGCCGTGCCGGCAAGCACGTCGATGACCTCGCCGCTCTCCACCGTGAGAACGATCCCGTCCGTCAGCGGCGTGACACTGCCGCCGAAGGCCACGGTGACCGTGCCGCCGGGGGCCAGGTCGAACCGCTCCTGCCCTTGGGTATAGGAGTAGGCGGCGTTCTGTCCTCCGTAGGGGGCCGCCGCCAGATCGTAGGCCGTCTGGAGGCGCTCCTCCGCCCTGGTTTTCAGGCTCTCCGCCAGCGGGGCGGTGAAATTCCGATCCAGATAGTCCCTGGTGACCAGCGGATCCGCGCTTGTTCCCCCCAGGGACGCCCCCGCCGCCGTCATGGCCGCCAGGAGAAGTACCGCCATCAGGGCGGTGATGATTTTTTTCATAAGGTGTCCTCCGCTCACGAGACGCCCCGGAGATAATACCCCAGGGTCAGCAGGCTGTCCGACAGATGTACGTCCTCCACCACCGTATCCCCCAGGTCGGCGTCGATATCGGTACCGGTGAAGTTCCAGATGCCCCGGACGCCCCGGCGGACCAGGAGCCGGGCGATCTCGGCGGCAAAGCCCTTGGGCATGGTCAGCACCGCCACGTCCACGTGGTTTTCCGTAAGATACGCCTCCAGGGAGGCGCCGTTCAGAATGGCCGTGCCGTTCACGGAGGTGCCGATGAGGGCGGGGTCGGTGTCAAAGGCGGCCTCCAGACAAAAGCCGTAGGAGGAGAAGTGGAAATTGGCGATGAGCGCCCGGCCCAGGTTGCCCGCGCCGATGACGATGGCCGAGAGCGTGCGGTCCAGCCCCAGTATGCCGCCGATGTCCTCCCGCAGCTGCTTCACGTTGTAGCCGTAGCCCTGCTGGCCGAAGCCGCCGAAGCAGTTGAAATCCTGCCGGATCTGGGAGGCCGTCAGGCCCATCCGCTCGCCCAGCTCCGTGGAGGATACCTTCTCCACCTCCTGCCGCTCAAGCATCGTCATGCGCCGCAGATACCGCGGAAGCCGCCGGATGACGTTGGCGGAGATCTTGTATTTCATCTCATTTCACCCCTGCAAATGGTTTCGAGCCTCAAAAACAAAACATCGTTTTTATATTAACACATAATTTTCAATATTACAACATCATCTTATTGACAAATCCGGTTTCTTTGGTATAAACTTATCTTTGGCTGAGGTGACGGGAGTCGAACCCACGCCGCTCCACGCGGGCCCTTTCCGGCGCTTTTCCGCTTGTCGTCGTTGCCTTGCGCCAGCAAGGCTGCCTCCTCCGCACGGAAAATCCCTCGAAAATTGCTCCGCGTGGAGTGCTACGCAGTTTTCGGCGAGCTGATTTGCGTCAGGACGCGGAAAAAGCCACAGAGAATACTTTGTGTATTGTCAAGGCTTTTGACAAAGTACTGGCGCAAATCAG
>CANRMY010000005.1 GCA_947631845.1 uncultured Oscillospiraceae bacterium
GCACGTAGTTCAGGGCGTCGCGGTACCACTTGTTGGCGGCCACGTCGGGCACGTCCACGAACTGCTTGGCGGGATCGGTGGCAGGAGGATTGTCGGGGTTGTCCGGGTTGTCGGGGTTGTCCGGACCGGTCGGGGTGCCGGGCATGGGAGGCGCCACGTAGGTGAACGCATTGAGCGTCACGGTGTAGGAATACTTACCTTCAACGATCTGATACTTATTTTCTTCCCACATGCTGGCGCCATTGATAAATTTGAAATCAGCGGGATGAGCCTTCAGCGCGGCCTCCAGACCGGCCTTGTCGGTGTAAACGGTCTTGGAGCCAGTGGCCACGTTCTTGCCGGACACGTAGGTCACCTCGAAAACTTCTACCTCGGCATTGGCGACGGGGAGGCCAGCCTTGAGAAGCTCGATGACATACTTGCCGCCCTTGGGACTAGCATTTTTAAGCTGATCGTCAAGGGAGAAGTAGAGCAGAACGCCGTTTTTAACGGTCACATCCGTCGTCGAATTGGTAATTGAAGTGGCCACGCCATCTTTTCTGACCCGATAGCTATACCCGATGCCGTCAGTCTGGAGCTCCTTATGCTGGAAGATAGCCCACAGGGTGTTGTCGACAACGTCAGTGGGAACAGTCGCAGTGGAACTGACTTTTTCAAGCCCCGCCTTGATTTCCTTCTCGGCCTCAGCCTTGTCGGCCTTGAAGCCGGAGCCGCCTTCGACGGCGTTGATCTCCACATCAGCCTTATAGGTGATGTTGCCGAATACGACGTGGATGAAGGTGGTGCCCATGGGCTTGCCGCTGGCGTCAGTCCAGGTCACGGCGACCCAGGCAGCGCTGTCCTTCGAGGTATCGTTGGCTTTGTAGTACAGCGCAAGGCCCTCGCCATTCTTGCCGTCAACGTTCTTCTCAAGAACAGTCGTTGTTGCAGTGACCGTACCATTGGCAACAGCCGGAATAGTAAGAACTTCCGCCCTGGCGGCCTTGGTCATAGCGTACTTCTCTGCGCCATTGGGGGCAACCAGCGCCCAGCCCAGCCAGTAAGCCTTGCCGGCATCACCGGAACCGTTCGTCTCAGAAAGCTTCTCGGTGTCGAAGCGGACCTCGTAATACTGGCCCACCTTGTCATCTTCCTTGACGGTGACGGTCATGCCATCGTTGGCATAATCCTTGGACCCGTTGGTGGTGGGGGCAAACTTGACTGCGTTATCCGGAATCTTCTCAATTTTAACGGGAGTCCCACCGGTAACGCCCTCAGCGGAAACCGCATATGTACCGGCCTTGGCCTTGACGCCCTCGGTCTGAGCCTTGTTCAGGAAGCTCCACGCAAAGGTCTTGTGCTCTCCGTCGCCCACGCAGGTCATCACTAGGTCGTTTTCGCCGTTGGCCTTGCCGCCGTTGAAGGTGAGCGTGAGTTCAACCTTCTTGCCAGCGGGCAGAGGCTCGGCAAAGGTGACCCACATGGTCTGGTCGATCCAGTCGGTAGCCACAAGATCTTCATTACTCTTTCTAGCTTTCTCAACGGCAGCCTTGGCGCTCTCCTCGTAGCCGAAGTCCACGATCTTAGCGGAGAATGTTTCGACCTCGCCGGATTTCTCGTCGACTACCATACCAGGATCAACATACGTGTTGACGGTCTGGTCAGGCTTTTCGCCGGTCTTGAACGTACCACCGGAGACGGTGATATCAGGCTCAACTTCGTTCTCCGTCGTGTCCCTATAGGTGACGGACTCGGCCGTTGCGGATTTCACGGTAGTAGTAGAACCGCTAACGCTTACGCTGGGGGCCTTTTCTGCGTCGCCGTAGCTTTGATTGTTCTCAGCAACGATGCCGGAAGCGGGAACAGCACCGCAGGGGAGGGTGACATCGCTTTGGCCGGTAGCCTCGATGGTACCGCCGGTCACATCGACGGAGCCGTCAAGAGCAACGATACCGGCTTTACCCTCGATCTTGCCGCCCTCAACCGTGAGGTCGCCGTCCTGGGGCTGATAGACAGCGGCGCTGCCAGAGCTTATGACCTTGCCGCCCTTTTTGATGACGACAGAGGTTCCGCCGTGGTTCTCGCCGGTCTTGGTATCCTGAGAACCGTTACCGGAAATGGCAATACCCGTGCCGCCATCAATGGTGCCGGAGACCTCGAGGGAGCTGCCCTCGTTGAAGATGCCGACAGTGCCGTTGACGGTCACACCCTTGTCAATAACAGCGGAACCGGTGGAGGTGTAGTTGGGCGTCGTAACAGTCGTTGTGCCACCTTGACCGTCCGGGAGTTCTTTGGCGGAGATGGTTGCGCCGAGAGAAATGGCAACTTTTGCTTCAGAAGCATCAATCGTTCCGCCAGCAACAGAAGTGATGATATCAACCTTACGGCCTTCCATGGAAACAATCGCTCCATTGTCGCCCTTATAAGTAAGGGTCTTGCCGTTAAGGTCAAATGTTAATTTACCGCCGTCCACAGCCTTGACCGCATCGACGGGGTCGTCAAGTCTGATGGACATATGCTGTGTAACTTTTTGCTGCTGCTTATCGGTAGCCTCAAGCTCAAGAGCTACATTCTCCAAAAGCTTGACTTTCGTAGCGGATTTAAGGTTAGCATTACTGAAGAAGTCTTTAAGATTGTATTTCACTACTCTGCCATCAATATATGTAACCTCGAACGCGGCTTTCATTGTGCGGGTTACGGTGATCGTGACAGTTTTGGACTCTTGATCGTACGTCTTTTGGAGCTTATACTCAGTCGTTCCACCCTCTTGTCCAGAAACGCCAAGATTAGTAGTTACAACACTTTGTTCGGAGGTTGCATTTTCAACAGTAATTTTGCAGACCGTCAAGCCATTATACCTTTCTGTTGTCAATGTGACACTTTCAACTCCATCGCCCAACTTAAGCTTAATTGTAGGCATATTTGCAGGCTCAGGATCCGTTGTACCAAAACGATTCAGCTTAAGCGTAAGGCCAGACTTCGCAACCGTTACAACCTCTCCGGAGGTCTTCGCCTCTTCTACGAGCTCACTTAAAGATCCTTGCTTCGAGCCGATAGAAGCTTCAAAACCAGCCACGAGGGTATACTTATCGCCTGCGCCCTTCTCAAATAAATATCCTTTTTTAGCAAGCGCAGAGTCGGGCGCAACGGTAAAGGAACCGCCAGAGATTTCGGATTTTTCATCCCAACCCTTGCCGGTGATTGCGCCCACAAAGGTACCGTTTGAAATATTCAGGGAGCCGTAGCCGTTTGCGTATAAGGAACCACTGCTAATTGCGGCGGTTGTATCATTACCAGTTACTTTTACGTTCTCATCTGCTATCGTAAGTGAAGCGTAATAAGGCACATTTTCCTGGGGAGACGTCGATTTTTGTCCTGTCAAATTAATGACTGCTAGGCCATCACCTTTAATTTCAACGTTACCGCTTATGGTCAAAGAAGCAGGCGTATATGTCGTTTGAACTTTCTTTGTGTTAACAGACACTGTATTTGCGTCATAACCAGCTTCACCCTTGGTCATCGCAATAGTAGCGGTTTTTTGCCCGCTATTTTCAATTTTAACATTCGCACCAGAGATTTGTATTAACGTAGAGGCTTTACCTTCACTGGTAATTGAATGCCCGTTCAAATCAATTGTAATGTTTTTATCGATGGTTATTGCGGGGCTATATTTCTTGCCTTCAATCTTGTAATCCTTTTGAAGCTGCAACGTTCCGGTGGCACTGGATATGGCTTCGCTCAGCTCAGCCGCCGTTCCCTCGTCCGCCGCCAGCGCTATCGCCGGGACCAGCGCCGCGACCATGACCAGCGCCAAAACCACGGCCATGAGCTTGGTTAATTTCTTCCTCATGTAGTTTACCTCCAATTTTAATAATGTACACTTTTTTAAAATCCCTCGCGGGACCCTTAAACGAGTCCATTATACAACGGAGTTACAGCTTTTGCAAGTCAAAAATACATTTTTTTCGCATAAATTTTTTGTTTAAAAAGGTATACCTTTCTAAAATCGGCAGGGCCGGGCCGGCGGGGCAACGGAGCGCGCCGTTTTCCTGCTGTTTTATGATATTTTTGAATTAATTCTAAGTTATGCTTGACAAAGCTTCGTGTTTATGATATAATACGCAGTATTCCGGAACATGGCCCTCAGGACAGCAAAAAGGCGCGCACCTTCTCAAGATCCATGCTCATAAGCCGCAGCTCCGCCTCCGGCGCGGGCTCCCGGGGGGAGACGTTGGAGCGGATATACACGGCGGCCAGGCCCAGGGCCCGGGCCGGCGCGATATCGCACGCCCCGTCGTTGCCCACCATCACGGCCCTTTTCGGGTCGACGGCCCGCTCCCGGAGCAGACGTTCAAAAAAGCGCCTGTCGGGCTTCTTGACGCCGTAGTCGGAGGAGAGGTACACGCCGTCAAAGAGCCGGTCGATCCCCAGCCGTCTCAGCTCCGGCCGGGTGAAGATGGCCTGGGCGTTGGACAGGAGCCACACCCGGCGGCCCCGCGCCCGCAGCTCCCGCAGCAGCTCCTTCGCGCCGGGATAGAGGCGGATATACTCGGTGGACGCCTCCCGGAACAGCATGCCCGTGGCCACGGCCAGGGCCCTGTCCGCCTCCACGCCCCGGTCCAGGTACAGCTTTTGGAACACGGCCTCCAATTGGATCTCCGGGTGCGCCTCGTGGGCGTCGCCGCCCGGGGCGCTCCCCTCCAGCGCCGCCACCGTGGAAAAATAGCCGGTTTTCAGCTCCTCCGGCCCGTATTCCGCCCCGTTTTCGGCATAGATCCGGGCCATTTCCGACCACAAACCGGGGGCGTTTTCGTCCGTTCTTATGTCAACCAGAGTGCCGTAAAGGTCAAAGATCACATCCGAAAAATCCATTTTCAGCCCTCCAGGTACTCCATCCGCGTCTCCCAGGGCCGCAGAAGGCCGGGGGTTTTTCGGTCGTCCTCATAGTTGGAAAGCAGAAGCCGGCCGGAGGCAAATTCCGGGGGGCCGGCGAAAGCCTGCTCATTTCCGGTCATGTTGCAGACCACCAGGAGCTTCTCCCTGGCGGTGCGGCGCACATAGGCGAACACCGCCGGATCCTCCGGGCACAGCAGGGCAAAGTCCCCCTCCCGGAGGACGGCCAGCTCCTTGCGCAAAGCGATGAGCCGCCGGTAGAACCAGAAGACGGACTCCGGGTCCCGGAGCGCCGCCGCCGCGTTGATCTCCCGGTAGTTGGGGTTGCCAAAAAACCAGGGCGTGCCCGTGGTGAAGCCGGCGTTTTTGGAGTCGTCCCACTGCATGGGCGTTCTGGCGTTGTCACGGCTCCTGGCGCGGGCGGAGGCCAGGATCTCCCCGTCGGAAAAGCCCTTTTCCCGCCGCTCGGCGATCATGTTGACCGTCTCCAGGTCCTCGTAGTCCTCCAGCGCCAGGGGGATGTTGGTCATGCCCAGCTCCTCGCCCTGGTAGATGTAGGGCGTGCCCTCCAGGCCGTGGAGCAGGGCGGCCAGGCATTTGGCGGACTGTACCCGGTATTTCCCCGGATCCCCCCAGCGGGAGACGATACGGGGCAGATCGTGATTGTTGAGAAAGAGGCTGTTCCACCCCTGTCCGTGCAGCTCCCGCTGCCAGCGCTCCAGGCACCGCTTGAGCTTTACAAGCTCCAGGGGCCTGACGTCCCACTTCTCCGGCCCCTGATCCAGGGTGATGTGCTCAAACTGGAACACCATGGACAGCTCCGAGCCGTCCCGGGCGCTCCAGCGTTTGGCCTCCTCCGGGTCGGCGCTCCACGCCTCGCCCACGGTCACCAGCCCCGGCTCCAAAAAGGCGTTGGCCGACAGCTCCCGGACATACTCGTGCAGGCGCGGCCCCCGGGCGGTGATCTTCCGGTCCGGCTCCTTGGCGATCTGGTCGATGACATCCAGCCGGAAGCCCTCCACGCCCTTGTCCACCCAGAAGCGGATCATGTCATAGAGCTCCCGCCGGACCTGGGGGTTGTCCCAGTTCAGATCCGGCTGTTTCACGGCGAACTGGTGGAAGTAATACTGCTGAAGCTCCGGCACATATTCCCAGGCCGGCCCGCCGAAGCAGGCCCGCATATCGTTGGGCGGGCAGTCCGGCGTCCCGTCCCGCCAGACGTAGTAGTCGTGGTACGGGTTGTCCCGGCCGCGCAGGGCCTCCCGGAACCAGGGGTGCTCGTCGGAGGTGTGGTTGAGGACCAGATCCATGATGATGGAGATGCCCCGCTTCTTCGCCTCCGCGATGAGCCGTTCCATATCCCGGAGAGTCCCGAAGGGCGGCCAGATGGCCCGGTAGTCGGAGATGTCGTAGCCGTTGTCCGCCTGGGGCGAGGCGCACACCGGCGAGAGCCAGACGCCGTCCACCCCCAGCGTCTCCAAATAGTCCAGACGGCTGATGATGCCGGGGATATCCCCCAGGCCGTCGCCGTCGGAGTCCTGAAAGCTCTTGGGGTAGATCTGATAGAAGACGGCGGACTTCCACCAGCCGAATTTTGTCTTGTCAAGCATGGTCGTTTCCCTCGATTTCCTCCAGCTTTTCGTAGACCCGTAAAAGCTCGCCCACGCTCCACGCCTGGGCGAAGCACCCCTTGGACGCCAGGGGCGTCAGGCCGTCGTAGATCTCCGGCAGCTGGCCGACGCAGCCCTCCCGCAGGATGGCGGGCATGTCCGCCAGGAGCGCGCGGACCTCCCGCGCGGCCTCTTTTGTGTTCCCCTTCACCTTCAAAAGCGCCAGATAGTACGCCCCCGCCGGGAAGGGCCACACGGTCCCCTGGTGGTAGGCCAGATCCCGCGCGGCCTGGGGCCCGCCGTAGGTGGGGTGGAACTCCGGGTCCTCCGGGGACAGCGTTCTCAGGCCCCGGGCGGTGTAGAGGTGCTTCCCCACCGCCTCCACCACCCGCGCCTCCCGCTCCGGGGACAGCATGGTGAAGGGCATGGACACCGCCCAGATCTGGTTGCACCGGAGCTGTGTGTCGGCTTTGGTGCCGGAGAGGACGTCCCGGAGACAGCCCCGGTCCGGCATCCAGAATTTTTCGTTGAAGGAGCGCTTTACCCGCTCCGCCAGGGCCGCAAACTCCGCCCCGCTCTCCCCGGAGAGGGCCGCCATTTTCCCCATGGCCATAAGGTCGGAGTACCAGTAGGCGTTGATCTCCACGGGCTTGCCGTGGCGGGGCGTGGGGAGGAGGTCGCCGATGCGCACGTCCATCCAGGTCACCTGGTCCAGCCCCTCCCCGGCGGCGATGAGGCCGTCACCGTCCATTTTGATGGCGTAGCGGGTGCCGGTTTGGTATGCCGCCACGATTTTTTTCAGGGTCGGATACGCCTCCCGGACAAAGGCGGCGTCGCCGGTCTTCTCATAATAGAGCCACACGCCGTTGATGAGCAGGAGGGGCGCGTCGGCGGAGTTGTACTGGGGCTCCTCCTGCCCCTCCGGGAAGTAGTTGGGCAGAAGGCCGTCCCTTTCGTAGTGGAGGAAGGTGCGCAGGATGCTTTTGGCGTCCTCAAAGCGGCCTGTGGCCAGGGCGCACCCCGGCAGGGCGATCATGGTGTCCCGGCCCCAGTCGCCAAAGAAGGGGTAGCCGGCGACGACGGTCTTGCCGCCAGTGGACCCCCGGTAGGCCAGAAAGGCGTCTGCGGCCCGGGCCAGTTCCCTGGCCTCCGGGGAGGCGAAGGGGGCGTTATCCACAAGCCCGCGCTGTCTCTCCCGGCTCTCCGCCACGATCCGCGCGCCGGTTTTTTCCGTCTTCTCCGCGGAAAAGACCAGCTCCAGCGTCCCCCGCTCCCCCGCCGGGACGGTGAGGGACGCCTGACAGCACACAAAGCCCAGGCCCGTCTCCCGCCGCCCGTCCTTCCGGTCGTCGGGATAGGAGAGGGTCTCCCAGGCCACGGGCAGGGCGCTCAGCGCGCCGTTTGTGCTCACAAAGCACCGAAGGCCGCCCGCCTCCACCAGGCCGTCCGCGTAGGAGGCCGGCTGTTCCTCCCGGGGCGGCCCCCCCTTGGGGGCCATCTGAAAGACGGGGGTCAGGGTCAGAGTGCGGGGGGCGTCCGCACGGTTTTCCAGCTCATAGGTCAGTGCGGACACGTTCTCCTCAAAGCCCATGCCGAACCGGCGGACGACGGTGACGTCCGCCGCCTCGCAGACCCACTCCGGGCCGTATTCCCAGGAGAAGGAGACGGGGGCCGGCGCCGCCCCGTCCAGCGCCTCCCTCACGCAGTGGGCCAGAACGGCCCGGCGGCTAGGGGACGCCGCCGCCACCAGGAGGCCCTGATCACAGCGGGTGACGGAGAAGGTCAGGGACGTGGAGGCGAAGCCTCCCAGGCCGTTGGCCAACAGCCAGCAGCCCCCCTCTCCCCCGGTCAGCTCATTTTTGTCAAAGGTAAATCTCACGGTCATTCCCTCCTCAAGGGTCATCGGGACGTTGGGCGGCCCCGGTAAAGGGCCGCCCAAGGGGAAATATTCTTATTTCTTGTCGTTTTTATCGTTCTTTTTGCGCTTGGCGGAGGTGATCCCCACGGCGGCGCCGGCGATCACCAGGGCCGCGCCGCCGGTGACGGCGGCGATAAGGCCGGCGCTGGCGCCGTCCTTATCGGAGGGGGCTCCGGTGGTGTCGCCTGTAGTGTCGGTGGTATCCGTTGTGTCGGTGGTGTCCTCGCCGGCGGGCTCCGCCGCGCCGCCGCGGAGCATCACCAGGGCGGAGAGGGGGGCCACGCCGGTCTCGCCGGACAGGCTCTCCAGGACCTCCGTGCCCGCCTTCTCGCCGTTGATGTACACATCCCACTGATACCCCTCTGGCAGGGCCACGGTCTGGGACTCCTCGGTGGCGTTGAAGATCACATAGATCCCCTGGGCCGTATCGCCGTTGGCGCCGCCGGCGATCTCGAAGGCCAGGACGCCCTTGGGCATACCGTTCACCTGCTTGACAGATTCGTAGACGGAATCGGCGTCGGACTGGCGCAGGGCCGGGTGGGCCTTGCGGAAGGCGATGAGGCCCTTGTAGTATTCAAACACGTTGGCGTACTCCGCCTCGTCCAGGGTGGCCCACTTCAGGGCGTTGACCTCGTCGGTGGCGTTGTAGCTGTTCTCGTTGTAGGTGCCGTCGGGGTTGACCTTGGTGCGCAGCATCTCCTCGCCGGCCTGCATGAAGGGGATGCCCTGGCTGGTCAGGTAGATGGCGGCGGCCAGGTTGTTCATGCGGATAAGGTCCTCACGGGAGGAGGTTGTCCTGGACAGGGCGATGCGGTCGATGAGGGTGTTGTTGTCGTGGCAGGAGGCGTAGTTCACCGTCTGGGTGGGGGATTTGCACCAGATGGCCTTGCCCATGAAGCTCTGGGATACGGTGGCGCCCTTGTTGGCGTCGCCGGAGACGAAGCCGGGGCCCTTGTCGAACACGCTCCCCTTCAGGGCGTCGCGGATGGTGTCGCTGAAGTAGGCAAAGCCGGGGGTCTTGCGGGAGTTGGACTGGGTGGCCAGCTCAACGCCCTCCTTGGTGACGTCGGTGGTCATGGTCCAGCCCTCGCCGTAGAAGATCACATCGGGGCGCTCGGCGTGGACGGCCTCCACCAGCTCGTTGATGGTCTCGGTGTCCAGAAGGCCCACCAGGTCGAAGCGGAAGCCGTCGATGTGGTACTCATCGCACCAGTATTTGACGGACTCCACAATGTACTTGCGCACCATGCTCCGCTCGGAGGCGGTGTCGTTGCCGCAGCCGGAGCCGTTGGAGTAGGAGCCGTTATCATTGACCCGGGAGAAGTAGCCGGGGACCAGCTTGTTAAAGCAGAAGTCCGTGGCGCTCTGCACGTGATTATAGACCACGTCCATGATGACGGAGAGGCCCTCGTCGTGCATGGCCTTCACCATCTGCTTCATCTCGCTGACGCGCACCGCGCCGTTGTAGGGGTCGGTGGAATAGCTGCCCTCGGGGACGTTGTAGTTCACCGGGTCATAGCCCCAGTTGAACTGCGGCTCGTCGAGCCTCGTCTCGTCCACGGAGCCGAAATCGTAGATGGGCAGCAGGTGGACGTGGGTGGCGCCCAGCTCCTTGATGTGGTCGATGCCGGTAGCCATCCCGCCGGGGGTCTTGGTTCCTGTCTCGGTGAGGCCCAGGAATTTGCCCACGTTCTTGATGCCGGAGCTGGGGTCGGTGCTCAGGTCGCGGACGTGGAGCTCATAGATGACGGCGTCGTTGACGCCCAGGCTGGCGTTGGGGTTCTTGTCCTCGGCCCAGCCGGCGGGGTCGGTGGCATCCAGGTCGATGACCATGGCGCGGCCGCCGTTGACGCCGGTGGTGCGGGCGTAGGGGTCGCAGGCCTCGGCGGTCTGGCCGCCTACGGTGACCTCATAGGTGTAATAGGTGCCGTTCAGGTCGCCGGCCTTCTCGGCCACCCAGGTGCCGTTCACGTCCAGCGCCATGGGAAGCGTTTCAATAAGGTCGTCGGTCCCCGGCGTGCCGCTGGCGTACAGCTTCACGGACACGCTCTCCGCCGTGGGGGCCCAGACACGGAAGGCGGTCTTTTCCGCGCTCCAGGTGGCGCCCAGATCGCTGCCGGAATAGGTGTATTCCGCCTCGAAGCTGTCTGTGGAGTAGATGTTGGGCATATTGATCTTGTACTCCGTTCCGTCATAAATCAGTTTGTAGCTCTGGTTCAGGTCCAGCTCCGCCACCGTCAGGGCATAGGTATTGGCGGCGGACTCGGCAGCGCCGGTGACGGCCACCTTGCCGCCGGGGCCCTGGACGGTAAACACCTCCGCCGGCTCGCCCTTGACGGGGCCGGTGGTGGTGACGACGATCACGCCGGTGTCGTAATCGTATTTGGCGGAGGCCACCAGCACGCCGGTGACCACGTCGTCGCCGTCCACGCGGGTGTAGCCCTCCACGCCGGATTCCACATAGATGTGGACGGTGCCCCGCAGGACGTCAGGCAGCTCGATGAACTGGTCCGCATCCACGTCCTTGCCGGCCCAGCCGGAGCCGCCCTTGCGGACGATGAAGCCCAGGCGGGTGACGCCGGCGTTCACGGGGATGGTGGCCACCATCTCGCCGTCCACCTCCTGGAAGGTGTAGCCGTTGCCGTCCTGGCCGTCGGCCCAGGCCCAGACGTCCCAATCGTCGTAGGCGCCGTCGGGCCGGTTGTAGTGGAGCGCTACGGTGACGCCGTCGGCGAACACCGGCACGGCGCACACACTGAGGAGCGCCGCGATCAGGCAGAGGGCCAGAAAGCCGCTCCCCAGCCTGCGCCTGGTGGATGTGGTGGTTTTTTTCACGGATAATTCCTCCTTTTTCATTTTATGCCTTTGTTACCGGCGGGACGGAGAAGCGTCTCCCCCGCTTCCGCCGGGATCTCCCTTGTCAATTCCGCCGAAAGCCCGTCAGGTCTTTGTCCGGCAAGGCTTATCCCACGTTCAGCACAACGCTGGTCTTCTCGCCCAGGGTAAGGGTCGTCCCCTCCAGGGCGGCCGTCCCCATGCCGATGGCGGCGTTGAGGGTGACATTGGCAAGACCCACGGCGCTCAGATCCACCGTGGCGGCGGAGCCGGAGGTGTTGTGGATGACGGCCACGGTCGTGCCCTCCCAGGCGGCGGTGAAGCCGCCCACCTTGGTATCCTTAAACGGGAGGGGGGTGTAGTCGCCCCGAGCAATGGCGGGGTTGGCCTTGCGGATCATGATGAGCTTTTTGTAGTAGCTCAGCAGGCTGGCGCCGTCCCCCAGCTGCTGGGAGGCGGTGGCGCTGACCCGGTTGCCGGCGTCATAGGTGCTGCCCTCCGGGTCGGCGATGGTGTCCCCGTCGCCCCACTCCATCTTCAGACGCCGGTTGGCGTCGGTGTTGGCGCCGCCCCGGCTGCCGCGGGCCCCGATCTCCTCCCCGTAGTAGATAAAGGGGGAGCCGGAGGAGAGGATGTAGAGGTTGGCGGCCATCTGGGCCGTTCCGCTGGCGGCGGTGAGGTAGCCGGCGGCCCGGTCGGTGTCGTGGTTGGCGATGAAGGGGACGATCATGGCGCCCTCGTTCATGGGCTCCACCCGCTCCAGATAGGCGTCCACATAGGCGGTGTACTTGTTCACGTCCCCGGCCTGGGCGGTGGTGGTGATGAGGCCGCTGGTCTGGGAGGTGGTAAAGTCGAAGCAGTTGAGGGCGGGATAGTAGAGGTCCGTCACCCCGTCGCTGTCCCACACCTCGGCCACGGTGTAGATGTCGGGCTTGAGGGCCCGGAGCTCGCCCATGAACCACTTCCAGAACGCGGCGCTTTGGGCGTCGTCGCCGTAGTAGATGTACTTGGCGGCGTCAAAGCGGAAGCCGTCCACCCCCAGGTCCAGGTAGTATTTGGCCACGTCCAGCACAGCCTGACGCACCGCGTCGTTGTCGTAGTTGAGCTCCGGCATGGAGGTGGAGAAGTTGCACTCATAGAGATCGCCGCTGCCGGGGATCTTGGAGAAGGTGCGCCCCCCCGGAGGCGTCTGGCCCTCGGGAATGAACGTGTAGAAATCGTAGTAGGGGTCGGCGGTGTCGCCCTTCACGTGGGCGGCCTTGAAGGCGTTGAACCAGGCGTTGTTGGGGCCGGTGTGGTTGATGACCATATCCAGGATCACCTTCACGTTGCGCTCGTGGGCCAGCTCCAGCAGGAGCTTCAGGTCGTCCTCGGTGCCAAAGACCGGGTCGATCTGGTAGTAGTCGTCCACGTCGTACTTGTGGTAGGTGGGGGATTTGAAGATGGGCGACAGCCAGATGCCCTCCACGCCCAGGCTGAGGCCGGAGTCGTCGTCGCCGTCGTTCAAATAGTCCATGCGGTTGATGATGCCCTTCAAATCGCCGATGCCGTCGCCGTCGGAGTCGGAGAAGGAGCCCACGAAGATCTCATAGAACACCCGGTAGTTGTCCTCCGTGGCCACGGTATTCATGCACGCCTCGTCGTTGATGACGGCCTCGCCGGAGGGGCTCAGGAGATACCGCCCCGTCTTGTCCATGCCCTCCGGCACGGAGGACGTGTCGGAGCTGCCGGCGGTATCGCCTGTATCGCCCGTATCCCCGGCGGTGTCGTTCGTATCCCCCGTCCCGGCACAGCCCGCCAGGAGCAGCAGGAGGGCCAGGGTCAGGGCCAAAACACGTTTTTTCATGTCGTTCCTCCCATAAAATCAGGGTCAATAAGAGGTTCCTCGGGGCATGTGGTAACGTTTTCACCGCCCCGCGCGAAGGGGGCTGTGACCGTGAACGGTCACAGCCCCCCACAGCTTGTCAAAAAATCAATTTCAATATTTTTTCCGGCGACATGTGCGTCGGAAAAAATCCCATTTGTCGCACAAGTGTGCCCCTTCGGGGCGCGTGCAGGGCGACGGCAGGGTGATTTTCTCTGAATTTCGCAAAATTCAGAGAAAATTGCCCGCACGTTCCCCTTGTCGGAAAAAGCCCGTCAGGGCTTTTTCCGACAGTCTAAAGGGGGCTGTGACCGTGAACGGTCACAGCCCCCCAGAGATACCGTATGGGAATGGATGGAGTCAGGCCAGCAGGTTCTTCTCGCTCTCGGGGTCGAAGAGGTGCATGGCCTTGCCCTCGAAGGTGATATAGAGCTGGGCGCCGGACACCAGGGCCTTGCGCTGCTCCTTGTCCAGATCCAGGGTGGGGATGCGGACGATGAGGCGGTTGCCGTCCTCGGTGTCCACGTGGAGATGGAGCTCGGAGCCCATCATCTCGTCCACCACCAGCTTGCAGGGGATGGCGTGGGGCGCGGCGGCCTTCACAAGCTCGATGTGCTCGGGACGGACGCCCAGGAGGACGTCGCCGCCCTTGACCTTCCGGTCAGCCAGGGCCTTGCCCTTGTCGCCGTCCACCTCGATCTTGGCGCCGAAGGGGGTGACGTAATACTTGCCGTTCTCCTGGAGGAGCTTGGTCTTGATGATGTTCATCTTGGGCGCGCCGATGAACTCGGCCACGAACAGGTTATCGGGCATGTCAAAGACCTCATCGGGGGTGCCCACCTGCATGATGTAGCCGTCCTTCATGATGACGATCCGGTCGGCCAGGGTCATGGCCTCGGTCTGGTCGTGGGTCACGTAGATGAAGGTGGTATCCAGCTTCTGGCGGAGGAGGATGATCTCGGCGCGCATCTGGTTTCTGAGCTTGGCGTCCAGGTTGGAGAGCGGCTCGTCCATGAGGAAGACCTTGGAGTCGCGGACCATGGCGCGGCCGATGGCCACGCGCTGGCGCTGGCCGCCGGACAGGGCGCGGGGCTTGCGCATCAGGTACTCGGTGATGCCCAGGATCTCCGCCGCGTTGGTAACTCTCTCATAGATCTGATCCTCCGGCACCTTCTTCAGGCGCAGGGAGAAGGCGATGTTGTCGTAGACGGTCATGTGGGGATAGAGCGCGTAGTTCTGGAAGACCATGGCGATGCCCCGGTCCTTGGGCTGGAGGTCGTTGACCACCTCGCCGTCGATCTCCACGGTGCCGCCGCTGATCTCCTCCAGGCCGGCGATCATGCGCAGGGTGGTGGATTTGCCGCAGCCGGAGGGGCCGACGAAGACCACGAACTCTTTATCCTTGATCTCCAGGTTGAAGTCGTGGACGGCCACTACGTTGTTATCATATACTTTCTTGACATCAGTCAGTTTAACGCTTGCCATATCCTGTGTTCTCCTTTCAAATTAACCCTTGACGGCGCCGCCGGTAACGCCCTCGACGTAGTATTTCTGCAGGCAGAGGAAGAGGATGGTCACGGGGACCGCGACGATCACGCCGCCGGCGCAGAAGGTGGTGTACCAGCTGCCGATCTGGTCGGCGGACAGCCAGCTGTACATACCGACGGCCACGTTGTAGCCCGCGGAGGTGCCCATGGCCACGTATCTGGCAAAGACGTAGTCGCCCCAGGGGCCCATGAACGCGGTCAGGATCGTGTAGATGACGATGGGCTTGGCAAGGGGAAGGATGATCTTGTAGAGCACCTGGAGGCGGGTAGCGCCGTCCACGCGGGCGGCCTCGTCCAGGGATTTGGGGATGGTGTCAAAGAAGCCCTTGGACACGTAGTAGCCCATACCGGAGGAGGCGACGCTGACGAGGATCAGGCCCGGCACCGCGTTGGCCTGGGTCAGGCCCAGGTCGGCCAGGACGCGGTAGAGGATGATCATGGTGAGCATCCCGGGGAACATGCCCAGGATCAGCATGAACCGCATGAGGGGCCCGCGCATCTTGAAGCGGAAGCGGGACAGGGTATAGCTCATGCAAAGCTGAATGATGGTGGTGAGAACGGCGGCCGCCAGCGCGATGATGAAGGTGTTCAGATACCAGCGCTTAAAGTCGGAGTTCCAGAGGTTTATGTAGTTCTTCAGGCCCCACTGGTGGGGGATGACGTAGCCTACCTGATAGGTGGACTCAACGCGGAAGGACTGGAGGACGATAAAGATGAAGGGAATGAGCCAGATGACGCTGATGAGGACCAGCAGGATGTAAATGGCGGTGTTGCTGGCGCGGTTCAGCGCCTTCAAACCCATATGCCGCTTTTCAGTGGTATTATTCATTACTGGAAATCCTCCTCATTCTTGATAGAGGGCAGCACGTTGTAGACCACCAGGGAGATCAGCGCCACCACCACGAAGACCAGGATACCGACGACGGAGGCCAGGTAATACTGGGATTCCGCGCCCGTAGTGATCTTGAAGAGCCAGGTGATCAGCAAGTCGGTATGGCCTACGCTTCCCGCGGCGCCGGAGGCCGCCACGTTGGTGGGCGCGCCGCCGGTCAGGAGGTAGATGACGTTAAAGTTGTTCATGTTGCCGGTGAAGCTGGTGAGCAGGTAGGGGCCGGTGATGAACAGCATGTAGGGCAGGGTGATCTTGATGTACTGCTGCCAGGCGTTGGCGCCGTCGATACGGGCCGACTCGTACAGGTCCGCCGGGATATTCATCAAAATACCGGTGGCGATGAGCATCAGGTGCGGGATGCCGATCCAGATATTGATGAGCACCACGGAGACGCGGGCCCAGGTGGCGTCCTCCCAGAAGGGCAGCGGCTCCTTGATCCACCCCCAATCCAGCAGGGCCAGGTTGATAAGGCCGTTGCGGGCGAACATCTTGGAGACGTACAGCAGGGAGATGAACTGGGGAATGGCGATGGTCATAACAAGGATGGTACGCCACATCTTCTTGAGATGGATGCCCTTCTTGTTGATCATCATGGCCACGAACATGCCCAGGAAGTAGTTGGTGAAGGTGGCCAGGAACGCCCACATCAGGGTCCAGGCCAGGATCTCACCGAAGGTGGCCGCGTAGGACTGGGTGCCGCCGGCGCCGCCCTTCCAGGAGAGCATGGTATTGAAGTTATCCAGGCCCACCCAGGTAAACAGGTTGTTGGCGTAGCCGTTGTGGGCGCCGTCGTAGTTGGTGAAGGCCACCAGGATCATAAAGACGATGGGCATCACCGTAAAGATCAGGATGCCGGTAAGGGGCAGGGCCAGCAGGGTCTTGTAGAACTGCTCATCCACCATGCTCCGCAGGTCGTCCTTGTCGGACTTGAGCTTGCCGCCGCGCTTTTTGATGTCCTGGATGATCTTGCACTGCTTGACGTTGATACGCCAGGTGTAGATGAAGGCCACAATGAAGAAGATGGTCAGCACGCCGTAGAGCAGGATCTTAAAGGAGTTGTCGTGGTAGAAGGTCTTATAGGTGTCGTAGACGGGGTCGTACTCGGTGGTGGGGCCCTGCTTGCCCAGGGAGGGCAGCATGCTCATCCAGTAGCCGCCGGCCACGACCATATAGACAATGAAGACCACTTCAAAGAGGAGGAACAGGAGGCCCCGGAGGATCTGTCCGTTGGCCAGGTTCCCGAAGCCCATGACCAGGAAGGAGGCTTTTGTCTTCCAGTCCCCCTGGACGAAGGTCAGGCCGATATCCTTGAACTCGGCCCCCACCTTGAGGAAGAAGGTCTTCACCGCTTTGCCGATGTTGATGAAAAAGCTGGCGATGGCGTGAGGGATCGCGCAGAAGAACGCGATAAGCTTGTGGCAGAACCGCTGCCATTTGGAGAGGCGCAGGTACTCGAGGTCACTGTATTGTTTCATCATATCACCCCTTATTTTTAATACCGGGAGTTCCGATCGGCGCGGTCAAAGGGCCTTTGCCGCCGGGAAGGGAAAAACCGGTATAAACCGGCCGGAGCCGGAAGGGCCCCGGCCGGTGATCGCCGTGAAGGCTGTGCCAAAGCTATGTACGTAACAGCTCCGGACTTTCAGGAAAGCCGATTACTCGGCGGGAACCAGGGTCACCTCGCCGGTGGCGGCGTTGAGCTGGACCTTGTAGGTGCCGGCGGTCTCGGGCTTGATGTTGTCGCCGTTGAGGGTGGCGTTGGCGCCGTAGTTCACATCCCAGCTCTTGCCCTGGCGGACCTTGAACTCGGAGTCGGTGGTCATCTCGAAGGCATCCTTGGAGGTCCAGATGTCGCCGTCGGCGGTCATCTCAAAGTCAACGTCCCAGTTGGAGCCGCCGATGTTGCCGATGACGGTCCAGGCGTTCTTCACCTCGTCGGACATCTCAAAGACGGCGGCGATGGAGTCCTCATACTTCTGGAGGGCGGCCTTCAGAGAGGCCTCGGAGCCGTCGGAGGTCTTGATATCGGTGGCGATGACCTTGGCGATATCCCACCAGGAGCCGTGGATGTTGGGCTGGGAGACGGAGTACTTGTTCTGCTCCTCAAGCGCGGCGAGGGCGGGGTTGGTGCCGGCGGGGTCATTGCGGGCTTCCAGGTTGGCGGGGCCCCAGCCGAGGCCGCCGTTCTCGGCGGTGCCGTCGGGCGTCTTGCCCTCAACGGGGTCGGCGGCGCGCTGGAGAGAGCACTCCTTGCCGGTGAGGTACTGGGCCAGCTGGTTGACGACGGCGCCCTTCTTGGCGTCCTCCTGGGGCTTCACGCCCAGGAGCTTGCAGCCGGCGTAGGAGCCGATGTGATAGCTCTGGCCGTCCACCTCGAAGGAGGGCAGGTCGGTCACGCCGAAGTTATCGCCCAGCTGGGCCTTGATGTCGGCGTAGTTCCACACGCCGGTGACCACAACGGCGGAGCCGCTGGCGAAGTCGGCGGCGGAGGAGTTGACGTAGCTCTTGGAGGTGACGATCTTCTGAAGTCCCTTGGCGGCGATGAGGCCCTTGTCGGAGTTAAAATCGTCGTCGATGGAGATAAACTTGCCGTCGTTGTCGGTGATCCAGTCGGAGTGGCAGCCGGCGGCGAAGAAGAAGCCGGCGGTATACCAGGCGTTCTCCAGCTCGTAGGAGAAGTTCTTGCCCGCGGCCTCGCAGTCGGCGACCAGCTTCTCCAGGCTGTCGATGTCCTCCTCGGGGATCACGGACTTGTCATAGTACATAAAGTAGCCGTTGTCGGCGGTGAGGGGATAAGCAAAGAAGTCGTCGCCGGACTTGGCGGCAACCAGGGAGCTGGCCACGTTGTTGTTCTTCACGTAGTCGGCGGCGCCCTGGCCCAGCTTCATGAGGGCGGCGGCCTGGATCAGACGGGAGAGCTGATCCTGAGCGAAGAAGTAGAGATCGCCGCCGGCGGACACGTCGTTGACCATGTTGGTGGCGGCGTCAGCCTCGGAGACGGGCTGCACGGTGGCGTTGATGGTGATGCCCATGGTGTTGGTGGCGTTGAACTGCTTGACCTGGGCCTCGGTCAGGGAGACGGCCGCGTCGGGGCACCAGATGGTGATGTCATAGGTGCCGGCCAGCTCGGAACCGCCGCTGGAGGTGTCCTTGCCGCCGCCGGCAGTGTCCTTGCCGCCGCCGGCAGTGTCCTTGCCGCCGCCGGCGGTGTCGTCGCCGTTTCCGCCGCAGGCGGCCAGCGAGAACACCATGACAAGCGCCAGGATGATCGCTAAGAATTTTTTCATTTTTATTCCTCCTGAAAAATTTTTGTCGGGAACAGCCCATCATCCCCACCTTGTGGGGATGGCGAACAGGGGCCCCTGTTCCGGCTGTTACCTTTTTATATTATACCAAAGGTTTCCGGTAAATTCAACCGCGCGGGGCAAAAAAAGACGGAAACGTTTTCAACAAAATTTTTTAACAATTTTTGTGCATAATTCACAACGTTTCGGCACAGTGATTCAAAGCAGTGTCCAAAATGCGACATACCAATTCGAAGCCCGCATGAATATCCGCCTCTCCCCTTCCCGCGTAATACTAATATCCAATTAAAACAAGACATTCTCGCCGGTCTTTTCCGCGCCATGCCGCGTCAGCCGCCTTGGAAATACCAATGGGTATTCCCTGCGGCGTCTTCCTCGCCTGACGCGAAAAATCCTCGACGCTCGGTGTCTCCTTTTAAATGGATATTAGTATAAAGGAAAAGAGGCCGGGAACGCCGGCCTCTGGGGGCATTTTCGGTTTATGGGGCGGCCAGGAGGGAATCGGCCACGGCCCGGGCCGCGCCGTCCTCCAGGTGGACGGATTTGGCGCCCAGGAAAAGGTAATAGTCCTCCTCGGTGTAGCCCAGATAGGCCGCCGCCGCGCCGGTATGGGAGGCGGCGTCGTAGATCTTGACGCCCTCAAAGCCGGGGAGCAGCAGCTCCTCGTACTCCCCTATCTGGGATTCCGGGAGGATAAGGATGTCGCCGAACTCCACGGCGCCGGAGTTGAACAGGAGGTACTCGAAATTGTGCACCTGGATCATTTTGATGCCGTCGGGCCTGTCCTCCTCCAGCCGGACGGCCAGCTCGGTGTCGCGGATCTCCGGCACGTAGCAGTAGACGGTGATCTTTTTGGCCGGGGGCGCGTCGGTGACCAGGGTGAAGATCCAGCCCCAGAAGATGGCGGACATCAGCGCCCAGAGGACGAAGGTGTGGATCTGGGAAAAGACATTTTTAAAAAATCTCATTTTGTCACCTCATAGGCGGCGACGTAGCCGTGGCAGATGTAAAGCGCCGTGGGCACAGCCTCCGTCAGCCGTTTGGCGCGGCTCCGGGACACCCAGAAGCTCCTGACGCCCTCGGGGGTCTCCACGTCCACGGCCAGGGCGGTGATGCTCTTTTTGATGCGCAGCCAACGGCGGGTCACCTGGACGCGGCCCTCCACCCGCTCCCGCTCCCCCTCCCGGAGGGTGCCGGCGTGGCCCAGCTCCCGGCGGGCGTTCCCCACCGTGAAGATAGCGCAGTAGAGGACGATCCAGCCGGAGACGGTGCTGACGGCGATGGCGGCCAGCTCCATGCGCTGGGCGTTCCCGGTGGTGGTCAGCGCCGCCAGGGCGATACACACGCCCAGGGCCAGGAGCGAAAAGAGGCACAGAGCCAGGGTCCATGTTTTTATCTTCCGCCGGAGCTTTGCGATGTCCTCATCGGTGTACACCTCCACAGGCAAGAGCGTCATCGCGGGAACCACCTTTCGACAAAATAACATTAGAAAGAATATAAGGAGTATAACATATTTTGGCGGATTTCACAAGGGGGGGAAACATGTATTTATAAGGTTTCCGCCCTTATGGGGCGGAAGGGAACTTACTTTCTCCTCTTTTGTGTTGACAAAAGAGGAGAAAGTAACAAAGAGGAGAAAAACAATAAGGCGGAAATCTCGGCCCGTCCCACTCTTCACCGCGCATCTTTTGACGAATGGCCTCTGCGCCTAACCCGCTTAGCCGCTCACAACTCTATGATCAAAGATTTCGTTCCTATTTAACCCGCGCTGGTGCGGGTTTGATCGTGTGGTTTCTGTAGGGGCCGGACACTGGCCGGCCCGACGCACCATCAAATTACCCTACGCGCCGTCGCCCAAAAAGGTTGCGGCTCCGCCGCATATTTGATTGTGGGCCGCCGAGGGCAGCGGCCCGTACGGCGTTGGAATTAGTGCGTCGGGAAGTCGATACACGGGCCGGCCGGGTGTCCGGCCCGTACAGGGTACGTGCGGGCGTTCCCCGGGGTTCTCCACATAGGGGCTCGCAAGCCCCTGTGTGGTCGTTTTAAAAAGGGGGTTCTCAGGGGGGAAAAAACGAAATCCCCCCTGAGTTGTTTTTCTCTTCTTTGTTGCTTTCTTCTCTTTTGTCAACACAAAAGAGAAGAAAGCAAATCTCCGTCCGCCTATGAGGCGGACAACCTTATTCCCCCGCCGGGGTGAGGCGCCCTGCCGGGGTAAGGCGGGCGGCGGATTTTTTTTGTAAACCGCAACTGACGCTATTGAAAAAAAGGCGCGGATATGGTAACATTTCAACGAAAAAGTTTTTATCCGGGAGGGATACAAATGATATCAAAAGCGCTTTGTGAGCGCGTGCTCGGGCGCGCGGTGTCCACCGGCGCGGACTATGCCGAGCTTTTCATGGAAAACACCCTGAACCACTCCATCGAGATGGTGGGCGGCAAGGTGGACGCCATCAACGACGGCGTCATCGCCGGGGCGGCGATCCGGGTCTACAAGGGCCTCAGGAGCGTCATGGCCTCCACCGTTGACACCGGCGAGGAGGGGCTTATGCGGTGCGCCCAGCGGGTGGCCGACGCTTTGGGCGAGGGGAAGGCGGAGATCGCCATCCGGCTCTCCGAGCAGGTGATCGCCAACATCCACCCGGTGCTGGACGCGCCCTCCAGCGTGGCCAACGCCCGGAAGGTGGACATCCTCCGGGCCGCCAGCGACGCCGCCAAGGGGTATAACCAGGCCGTCCGGCAGGTGACGGGCAGGTTCCTGGACGTGGATCACAACATCCTGATTGCCAGCACCGACGGCGTCTACGCTCAGGACCGGCAGATCCGCACGCGCCTGGTGGTCAGCGCCGTGGCGGAGTTGAACGGTCAGACCCAGACGGGCTCCTGCAGCCCCGGGCGCAGGATGGGCATGGAGATGTTCGACGGTCTCATCGACCCCGCGGCGGTGGGACGGGAGGCGGCGCGTCACGCGGTGGTGATGGCCGGGGCGGGCTACTGCCCTGCCGGCGTCATGCCCGTGGCCATCGAGAGCGGCTTCGGCGGCGTCATCTTCCACGAGGCCTGCGGCCACTCCCTGGAGGCCAGCTCCGTGGCCTACAACGCCAGCCAGTTCTGCGGGAAGCTGGGGCAGAAGATTGCCAATGAGAAGGTCACCGCCATCGACGACGGCACCATCCCCAACGCCTGGGGCTCCATCAACATCGACGACGAGGGCACGCCCTCCCGCAAGAGGGTCCTCATCGAGAAGGGCATCCTGAAGACCTACATGATCGACAAGTTCAACGGCCGGCGCATGGGCATGGAATCCACCGCCAGCTCCCGCCGGGAGAGCTACTCCTACACCCCCACGTCCCGCATGACCAACACCTACATCGCGGCCGGGGAGGACAAAAACGAGGACATCATCGCCTCCATCGAGTACGGCCTCTACGCCAAAAAGATGGGCGGCGGCTCGGTGAACCCGGTGACGGGCGAGTTCAATTTCGCCGTGGACGAGGGGTATATGGTGAGAAACGGGAAGATCTGCGAGCCCGTCCGGGGCGCGTCCTTAGTGGGCAAGGGCTCCGAGATCATTCAGAAGATCGACATGGTGGGCACGGATATGGACATGGGACAGGGCATGTGCGGCTCCTCCTCGGGCTCCATCCCCACCAACGTGGGCCAGCCGCTGATCCGCGTCTCCAGCATCACCGTGGGCGGCAGATAAGGAGGGTTTGACATGACATTTGAAGAATTCAAAAACGCCGTGGTCGCCGAGGCCGAAAAGAGCGGCATCACGGATTACGAGCTTTATTACGCCCAGCAGGATTCCACCAGCGTGGAGGCCTTCCGGCACGAGATCAGCGAGTTCTCCACCGGGGTCGAGGGCGGCGTCTGCTTCCGCTGCGTCGTGGGCGGCCACATGGGCTACGCCTCCACGGAGGAGCTGAGCCCCGGCGCCGCCGCGGCCCTTGTGCGCCGCGCCGCCGAGAACGCCGCCACCCTGGAGAGCGAGGAGACGCCCCTGCTGGTGGCGGGAGGTCAGACCTACGAGGCGCATGAGCCGGCGGCATATCCCCTCCCCGACGCCGCCCGGCTTGTGAAAACCGTCCTGGAGATGCAGGACATGATGCTGGGCTCCGATCCCGCCGTGCTGGACAACAGCCAGAGCGGGGCGTATGTCAGCGCCAGCACCGTGGCCATCTGCAACTCCCGGGGGCTGGATCTCAGGCACACCTCCCAAAACGCCGCGCTGATGGCGATGCCCATCGTGGGCGACGGGCAGGAGATGAGCAACGCCTACGAGATGAAGCGCGGGGACTTCGCCAAAATCGACCGGGCGGCGGTCATCGCCAAGGCCGTGAAAAAGGCCAAGGACAGCCTGGGCGGCGGCGTCCCCGCCACAGGGGCCATGCCCGTGGTCTTCTCCCCGGAGGCCATGAGCTCCCTGCTGGGCACCTTCTCCTCCGCCTTCTCCTCGGAGATGGCCCAGAAGGGCCTCTCCGCCCTCCGGGACAAGGAGGGCCAGACCGTGGCCGGGGCCAACGTCACCTTAGTGGACGACCCCTTCTTTGAGGGCGGCGCCATGATGCCCTTCGACGCCGAGGGCTCCCCCACCCACAAAAAGAACGTCATCGAGAACGGCAGGCTGGTGACGCTCCTCTACAACCTCCAGACCGCCGTCAAGGCCGGAAAGGCCACCACCGGCAACGCCGCCAAGGGGGGCTATGCCTCCAAGGTGGGCGTGCGGCCCTTCGTCATGTACCTGGCCCCCGGCGGGATGACCGAGGACGAGCTCCTGGAGGCGGCCGGGAACGGCGTCTACATCAACTCCCTGGGCGGCCTTCACGCCGGAGCCAATCCCATCACCGGGGACTTCTCCCTCCAGAGCGGCGGGTTCCTCATCGAGAACGGCAAAAAGACCGCGCCTGTCAAGTCCTTCACCGTGGCGGGGAATTTCTTCGCCATGCTCTCCCGGATCCGCGACATAGCCTCAAACCTGGAGCCCCCCAGAGGCGGCGGGGTCACCGGCTTTACCTCCCCCAGCGTCCTGGTGGACGGCCTCACCGTGGCCGGGAAATAACCGTTGATCAATCCTTTTGGCCGGAGCTGTCTCCGGCCCTTTTTCAGGAGGGTAACATATGCTTCTTATCAAAAACGGCCTTATCCACGACGCCGTGAACCGGGAGCCCTACCGGGCGGACATCCTCGCCGACGGGGGCAGGATCGTGAAGATCGGGGCGGAGCTTTCCGCGCCGGAGGGCGCGCGGGTGATGGACGCCGCGGGTCTCAATGTGTGGCCCGGTTTTGTGGACGCCCACACCCACATCGGCCTGGACGGCTCCGGCATCGGCTACGAGGGCCGGGACTACAACGAGATGAACGACATCTGCTGTCCTCAGCTGCGGGCCATCGACGGCATCAACCCCATGGATCCCAGCCTCAAGACCGCCCGGGAGGCCGGCGTCACCACCGTCTGCACCGGCCCCGGCAGCGCCAACGTTCTGGGCGGCACCTTCACCGCCATCAAGACCGTGGGGCGGCGGGTGGACGATATGACCGTCCGGGCCGAGGTGGCCATGAAGTGCGCCTTCGGCGAGAATCCCAAGCGGTGCTACCGGGACAAGTGCGACTCCAGCCGCATGTCCACCGCCGCCATTCTGCGCCGCGCCCTTTTTGAGGCCAGGGACTACAAGGCCCGGAAGGACGCCGCGGGCGGCGACGTGACCAAAATGCCCAAATTCGACATGAAGATGGAGGCGCTGATCCCCGTGCTGGAGCGCCGTCTCCCCCTGAAAGCCCACGCCCACCAAGCCAACGATATCTTCACCGCCCTGCGCATCGCCCACGAATTTGACGTGGACATCACCCTGGAGCACGTCACCGAGGGGCACCTCATCGCGGAGGAGCTGGCCGCCGAGGATGTGCCCCTGGCCGTGGGCCCCACCCTGACCCACGCCAGCAAATTCGAGCTGCAGAACAAGAGCTGGGAGACCCCCGGGGTCCTCGCCAGGGCCGGGTGCCAGGTGTCCATCATCACGGACAACTCCGTCATTCCCCAGCAGTACCTGCCCCTGTGCGCCGGCATGGCCGTCAAGGCGGGCATGGACCCCTTCGACGCTCTCCGCGCCATCACCGTCAACGCCGCCCGCCACGCGGGCGTGGGCGGACGGGTGGGCTCCCTGGAGGCCGGGAAGGACGCGGATATCGTCGTCACCGACGGCTGCCCCTTCGAGGTCTTCCACACCGTCAAGGCCGTGGTCATCAACGGGAACGTGGTGTACGAGGGCTGATTTCCCTGCCGTATATTAAATTCCCGAAAAAACGCCGTACGGGCCGGACACCCGGCCGGGCCGTGTATCGAATTTCCGAAAATCATTCAATCATTTTTGTAGGGGCCGCCTGGAGAGGCGGCCCCTGCGGCGTTTATGTGGGGATTTGCGGGAAATTCGGGGTGCGGCGGGCCGGCCGGTGTCCGGCCCGTACAGGTACGTTTTAAACAATGCGCCGGAAATACGGCGGGCCGCCCCGGGGGCGGCCCCTACAATTTATACGAAAAATTTACAGTAATTCGCCGCGCCGTGCCAGTCACGCTCTCCTGACGGCCAGGAGGCCGGCCAGGGCATCGAAAAAGGCGGTGCCGGCAAAGGCGCCGGTCAGGGCGGCTTTGGCCTTGCGTGTCTCGGCCAGTACCAGCTCCTCCGCCGCCTCAACGCCCAGGGCGGAGGCGTAGGTGGGCTTCGCGTTTTTCGCGTCGGAGCCGATGGGCTTGCCCAGCTCCGCCTCGGTGGCGGTGATGTCCAGAATATCGTCCCGGATCTGGAAGGCCCTGGCCAGGTGGAGGCCGTAGCTCTCGGCGGCGGCCAGCTCCGCCGGCGTACCGCCGGCGGCGATGACGCCTAAGGCGCAGGCGGCCCGGAGCATGGCGCCGGTCTTCAGGTCGTTGATGACCGTCAGGCCCCCGAGGGTGCGGTCGGAGTCCTCCGCCGTGTCCAGCTCCTGCCCGCCGCACATGCCAGCGGGACCGGCACAGGCGGCCAGATACCGGGCGGCTTCAACGACCCGCTCCGGCGGGAGGGGCGCGGAGAGGGCCGTCTCAAAGGCGGCGGCCTGCAAAGCGTCCCCGGCCACAGTGGCGCGGCCCTCGCCGTAGACCACGTGGCAGGTGGGCTTGCCGCGCCGGAGGCCGTCGTCGTCCATGCAGGGCAGATCGTCGTGGATGAGGGAGTAGGTGTGGATCATCTCCACGGCCAGGGCCAGGGGCATGGCCGCGTCCCTGTCTCCCCCGGCGGCCTCACAGAATTTCAGGGTCAGGATGGGCCTTATGCGCTTGCCCCCGGCCAAAAGGGAGTAGCGCATGGCCTCGGTGAGCTTCTGATAGGGCGCTTTTGCGGTGAATAGCTCCGCCAGCGCCGCCTCCACCCGCGCTTTCAGGGCGGAGAGTTCGTCGGTCAGCTCCATCACTCCGCCTCCAGGAAGGGGGCCTCCACCGGCGCGCCGTCGGGGCCCTGGGAGAGGGTGACGATCTTCTGCTCGGCCTGGTCCAGCACCTTGCCGCAGGAGCGGATCAGGCCGGTGCCCTCCTCAAAGAGGCCCAGGGCCTCCTCTAAGGGCAGGTCGCCCTTCTCCAGGGCCTTGACGATCTGGTCCAGGCGGGCCAGGGACTGTTCAAAGGTGAGTTTTTTTGTGGACATGGCGTTCTCCTTTTTCGTCATTTCACCGCGCACTCGATCTCGTCCTTTTTCAGCTTCAGGGTGAACGTCTCCCCGCTTTTGATGTCTTTTTTGCTCTTGATGACCTTCCCGTCGGGGCGGACGGCGATGGCATAGCCCCGGCCCAGCACCTTCAGGGGGCTCATGGCGTCCAGCCGCGCGGCCTTCTCGGCGTAGGCGCGCTTCGCCTCCGCCAGGGCGGCGGCCATCAGAGACGTAAGGCGCTCGCTCTCGGCGTCCAGGGTCTGGCGGCAGACGGCCAGGTAATTTTTAGGATCCCGCAGGACGGGCCGCTGGGCCAGGGCGTCCAGCCGCTCCCGCTCCTGCCGGAGGCGCTTTTCCATACTTGAGGCCAGGCGGACGGCGTTCTCCCGCACCGCGCCGCGCAGATCGGCGATGTCCGGGGACACCAGCTCGGCGGCGTTGGAGGGGGTGGCGGCCCGGAGGTCGGCCACAAAATCGGCGATGGTCACATCCGGTTCGTGGCCCACGGCGGAGACCACGGGGATGGGGCAGTCGTAGATGGCCCGGGCCACCCGCTCGTCGTTGAAGCACCACAGATCCTCCATGCTCCCGCCGCCCCGGCCCACGATGAGCACGTCGGCCACGTCGTATGTCCCGGCGTAGCGGACGGCGGCGGCGATCTCCGGCGGGGCCTCCTCGCCCTGGACGCGCACCGGCAGCAGGAGGAGCTTGGCCACGGGCCAGCGCTTTCTGAGGACCCGGATGATGTCGTGCACCGCCGCGCCGGCGGCGCTGGTGACGATGCCCACCCGCATCGGGCAGAGGGGGAGGGGCTTTTTGTGGGCGGGGTCGAAAAGGCCCTCCTTATAGAGCTTCTCCTTCAGCTGTTCAAAGGCCATCTGCAGGTCCCCCACCCCGTCGGGGGTGATGGACGTGACGTAGAGCTGATAGGCCCCGTCCCGGGGATAGACCGTGACCCGGCCCAGGGCGATGACCTTCATGCCGTCCTGGGGCCGGAAGCGCAGACGGGCGGCGCTGGATCTGAACATGACGCACCGGAGCGCCCCGCCGGCGTCCTTCATGGTGAAATAGTGGTGGCCGGAGGGATAGACCTTGTAGTTGGAGAGCTCCCCCCGGATATAGATGTTCTCCAGCCGGGGCATGGAGTCAAAGACGTGCTTTAAATACTCGTTGAGCTCCGTGACGGTCAGGATCTGACGCTCATCCAAGGGCGTTCACCGCCCTCCAGGTGAGGATGGCCGTCCCCATGGCGTTGTCGGTGGAATAGCGGGGCTGGGCGAAGATCCCCTCCGGGGTCATGGCCCGCAGCAGGGAATTGGACGCCACGCCGCCGGAATAGAGCACCGGCAGGCCGCCATAGCGCTTTTGGGCCTCCTCCGTGGCCTGGTGGACGGCCCGGACGACGCTGGCCAGGGCGAAATAGGCGATCTCCGCGTCCTTCTCCCCCGCTTCCTTCATCTGCTTCATCTTATGCTCCACGCCGGAGAGGGAGAAATGACAGCCGTTCTTTTTGGGGAGGTAGGACCTCTTCTCCACGGCCTCCCCGGAGAGCTTGTCCAGCGCCTTCCCCGCCGGGAATTGAAGGCCCAGCAACTGGCCCGTGCGGTCGATAAGCTGGCCGGCGGACACGTCCCTGGTGCCGCCCAGGATCTCGCACCGCACGGCCACCCCCTGGGGCCGCACAAGCAGCAGCTCCGTGGTGCCGCCGGACAGGTGCCAGGCCAGGTGGGGCGTATCCAGAAGCTCCCTGTGCCCCGCCGACCAGGACGCGGCGGCGATGTGGCCCTGCTGGTGGGAGAAGCCGAAATAGGGGACGTTTAGAAAATGGGCCAGCGCCCTGGCCTGGGCCACGCCGGCCAGGAAGCAGGGCATGTAGCTGCCCTCCGTCTCCCGGGGCGTCTCGGAGGCGCCCACGGCAACGATGTCCCCGGAAACCGGGAGGGCGTCCACGATCTCCGGCAGGCGGCGGACATGGGAAAAAAGGGCGTCCGACTGGCGTAGGCCCAGCTCCCCGGGCTTCACATCCAGCAGGCGTCCCGCGTTTTCGCCCCCCTCCCCGTCAAAAAAGGCGCAGGAGGTGGTATAATTGGAGGTGTCAAAGGCAATGGCAATCTTTTTCATTGGGGCAGCTCTTCTCTCACAAAGGTGCCCAGAACGCCGTTGATGAAGGAGACCGTCTCGGGCTCATCATATTTCTTGGCGATCTCCACCGCCTCGTTGATGGCCGCGCCGTTGGGTATCTGGGGCATGTACATGATCTCGTACATAGCCGTTTTCAGCACAGCCACCGCCGTCCGGGAGATGCGGCCGAATTTCCAGCCCTTGGCATATTTAGCCACGTACCCGTCCAGCTCCGCCGAGTGCTCGCCGATGCCCAGCACCAGCTCCTCGATATACTCCCGGTGGTTGGGCTGGGGCATCCCCTCGTAGAGCTTGTCCTCCGTGGCCAGGGAGGCGTAGTACGCCCCGTCGAAGAACGTATCCAGGACCTCTCTGGCGTCGCACGCGCGGCTGGAGATCTCAAAGCACAGCCGCATGGCGATCTCTCTTGCTTCCGATCTGTTCATAAAATCTCCCCGAAAACGCCCCTTATTTTCTATTGAGGCTGACGCCGATGATGTGGACGTTGACCTCGGTGACCTTGAAGCCGGTCATGGACTCCACGCTCGCGGCCACGGCCTCCTGGACCTTGGCTCCCACGGTGTTGACGGAGGCGCCCAGCTTGACGGTCAGCCACAGATCCACCCGGACCGTCTCGCCCTCCACGGTGAGGCGCACGCCCTTGGAGACGTTCTTCTTGCCCAGAAGCTCGGTGAGATCCCGTCCCGCGGACAGGGCCGCCACGCCGTCTGTCTCCAGCGCCGCCGACGCCGCGATGACGGAGATGACCTCCTCGGAGATATTGATGCTCCCCTTTTCGTCGGGGTGCGTGATGTAATCCTTGTTTTCGCCCATAATGCCCTCCTGATGGTCTTTAAAAAGGAATGTGCGGACATTTCCCGGCGTACAGGCCGCCGGAAAATGTCCCTCTTGTTTTTTCACAAACCGCATCACAAGTATCCATCTTGATTCTAACACATCCGGCGGGAAAAATAAAGTCAAATTTCTAATAATTCTCCCTGAAAATCTCCCGTGGGGGTCATTTGATCTCCGTGATGGTCAGGTCGGCGGCCTTCAGCCCCGTGCCGGTGACGATGATATCGGTGATCTGGGCGGCGGAGGCCGCGTCCAGGCCCCCCTCCCGGGCGGCGGTGACGGTGGCGGAGCCGGCGGTCAGGTACACCACGCAGTCGATGAAGCCCTTGGCCCGGATGAGATTTTCCAGCTCCGCCTCCTTGACGGCGTACCCGGCCATCTCCGTCATGGCCTTCAGCGCCCCGTCGATGGTCTCCTGGGAGGCCCCGTCGGTAGCGGCCACGGCCTGGAGGGTGGCGGCGGCCTCGTCCCTGGCCTGACTGCGCTCCAGGCGCACCTGGGCGAAGTAGGCGTCATAGGTCCCGCCGCTGACGGCGGGCAGATTCTCGGCGCCCCCGGCGCCCGTCCCCGCGGTGTCCTCCCCGGTGACGCTGTAATAGAGCCCCGCGTCGTCCCCCGCCGGGATGTCCCCACCGCCGCCGGTGGTGTCGGCGGCGGTGTCCGCGGCGGTATCCCGCGGCATTCCCCCGTCCACCTTGGCGGCGTCCTCCACCTTCCTGTTGTACGACCAGTTGAGATACACCGCCGCGCAAATAAACAGCATCACGGTGAGCACCACCGCGTTTCTCTTGACAGCCTTCATATTGACCTCCTGAAATGCAAATTGAATTACCTCATCTTCACGATCGTGATCACGTCGCCGGTAAGTCCCGTGGCGGCCTTGACGGCCTCCAGGAGCTCCAGCCGCACCTTGGCGTTGTCCGCGCCCTGGGCGGCGATGACGGCCCCCCGGTAGCGGGGCGCGCGGCAGGTGATCTCCACCGGCTCGCTGCCGCCGCCGGAGCGCTGGATCACCACGCTGGATTCCGCATCCTCCGTCCTCGTCTCGCCGTCCCGGCTCTCCCGGACGGTCTCGGTGTCCTTGGCCAGCACCCGCTCCCCGTCGTCGGCAGGCGTCAGCAAAACGCGTACCCGGCCCGCCCCGTCGATGAGGGACAGGATCTCCTGGAGCCTGCTCTCCAGATCCCCGTCCGGGGACGCCTGAACTTCGCTCTCCTCCGGCGGCTCCTTCTCCGATGTCTCCTCCCGCCCCGTGGGGAGCAGGAGGAGCACCAGCCCCGCCAGCAGAACCAGCAGGACGTATTTCGCGCCCTTCAGCTTCTCCACGGCGGCGTCGAATCTTTTCTTAACGTCCATCGTCTGTGCTCCATGTCTGATTTTCCAGCGGTATCCCCAGCTCCGCCTCTATCGCCCTTGAAAGCTCACGGCTCTCCACCCCTCTCAGCGTACACCGGCAGGGGTACCAGAACCCCTCGCCGCTCCATTTGGCCGTGACCGTGACATCCCGAAGCGCCACGCCCAGCTGTCCGGCTTTGTCCCATATATATGCCTCGCACCGCTCCTCTATGATAAATCTTGTCTCCGCCGCCGCCTGGCGCTGGGCCTGACCGGCGATCTCTTCCGCCTCCTCCCGGTAGCGGTCCACATACACGCCCACACCCTGCGCGTCGATGTTCCCGACCACGGACAGCATAGCCGCCATGGTGGCAAAGCCGCCGATGACGCCCAAAGTCTTTCGCCCCTTCTCCCCCGCCAGGGCCATCCCCACGCCCCACAGCAGGGCCGTGCCGCAGATGGCCAGGATCCAGTTTCGTAAAATATCCAGCATCCGTTTCCCCTTTCCCGCATTGAACAGACCCGGCACCCGGCCAGGTCCGTTCATCGAATTCCCGAAAACATTTCGGAATAGGCACCCGTACGGGCCGGACACCCGGCCGGCCCGTTTCCGGCCCACGCGCCCGTCTCTCATCCCCCCGCCGTCTTGGCGGCGGAGATCACGGCTATGGCCAGCATGGCCGCCTCCGCGCCGGTGAGGGCCAGCATCAGGGAATACCCCTCCGCCACCGAGGCGATGAATTCGGAGACGGGCCGGGGGGCCACCGTCCCGGCCAGAGCGGCGGCGCACCGCAGCAGGGCGGCGTTGATCAGCAGCCGCGCCACCGGCCCCAGGCACACCGCCGCCACCGCCACCAGCCCCGCCGCGCCCAGCGCGCCCCGGATGACGCCAAGCCCGGAAAGCAGGGTGTCCGACGCGTCCGCCACCATGCCGCCCACCACGGGCAGGAGGGTGGAGATGGCCGTCTTGGTAAGCTTCACCGCCGCCGCGTCCGCGCTGGAGGCGATCAGGCTCACCGCGCCCAGATAGATGGAGAAGGCCAGCGCCGTGATGATTAGGGCGCGCTTCACCAGCCCCGCGATCAGCTTCGCCACACCCCCGGCCCCGCCGCCGAAGGCGGCCTGTCCCAGGGATGCCGCCAGGTACATGTAAATGAGCGGGATCACCAGCTTTTTGGAGAGCGTCCCCAGCACGTTCAGGAAGAGCGCCGAGGCCGCGTATTTGGCCGCTCCCGACGACACCGCCCCCGTGGCGGCGGAGACGGAGGCCATCACGGGCAGGAGCATCGTCCCCAGGTCCGTCAGCTCCCCCACCGCCGCCGCGGCCTCCCCCATCAGCGTGGTGAAGCCCCCCGCCGCCGAAGCGGCGATGGCCGCCACACCGGCCAGATTCACGTAATCGATCCCCTTGCCCCGGTCGGGCGTCAGCTCCCCGGCCACGCCGCACAGGACGGAGGCGGCCAGCACGGTGGCCGCCGTGGCAAGGCCCGCCCGAAAGGCGGTTTGCAGAGCGCCGCCCAGGGTCTCCGACAGCATCCGGCCCAGGGAATCGCCCACGGACCGCGTGCCGTTCTCCGCCTCCAGCACGTCCCTGGCGGCCTCCGGGAGGGCGTCGGTCAGCGCGTCGAGGCCCAGCCAGCCGTAGTCCCCGGCGGCGCGGGCACAGCCGGCGGTCAGCAGGGCCGTCAGCAGAAGGGCCGCCAGGGCAGCGGGAACTCTCAGCTTGTCCATATCAGCTCCCTCATCATCCGGAACACGCCCCGCATCAGGGGCAGGGCGGCGTACAGGGCCGCGGCGGCCCCGGCCAGCTCGGCGGCGGAGCCGGCGGTCCCCAGACCCGCGTCCCGGCAGAGATCGGCGGCCAGGCGGGAGATCAGGGCGATGCCCACCGCCTTCAGAAGCACCGCCAGCACGGCGTTGGAGATGCCCGCCGTCTCCGCCACCTCGGCGACAAAGGCCGTCAGCTCCCGCAGCGCTCCGGCGCAGGTGAACATCACCACGCACCCGGCGGCCAGGGCGATGAGCAGGGCCATAGCGGGGCTGTCCTTTTTGAGGACGCCCGCCATCAGCGCCGCCGGGATGCAGACGGCGGCTGTCTTGATGAGCAGCTCCATCAGCGTATGCGGGGCACGCCCGCAAGGCCGAACAGGGATTTGATGGTGTCAAAGAGAGAGGAGATCTCCCGCAGGAGCACCACCAGCACCACCACGAGCCCCGCGATGGTCACCATCAGCGCCTGCTCATCCCGGCCGGAGCGGCCCAACAGCAGGTTAAGCACCGCCACCAGGATCCCCACGGCGGCAATTTTAAATATTAAATCCACATTCATTTCGTCGTTTCCTTCGTAGCAATAGGTTTTGAGCGAAACCGCGCCGCCGGATCGGCCTTTAAAGCAAAATGATGGCCGCAAAAAGGCCGGAGGCCAGACCGAAAAAGGCGTGGAGCCGGGAGTCCCGGTCCCGCTCCTCCTCGGCGCGCCTCAAGGCCGTCTCCAGCCGCCGGCGGGTGCGCCCGATGGCCTCCGCCTGCTCCCGGACATCGTAACGGCCCAGGCTGAGGCCCAGGGAGGTCATCAGCTCCGTCTCCTCCCGGCGCAGACCCAGCTCCGCGCTTTTTTCCACCGCCATTTTCCAGATGGTGAAAAAGGAGCACCGCCCCAAAGCCTCCAGGCCGCCCCAGGCCCGCCGGTATAGGCTCCGGACCGGGGGCGGGGCCTCCCTGGACAGCAGCTCCAGCACGTCCCGGGTCGGGGCCATGCGGGTGCAGATCTCGCTCTCCATCAGCTGTAAGGACACGATCAGCCCCTCCAGAACGGCCACCCGCCGCCGGAGCCGCGCGATGCCGTGCAGGCCCATGGAGCCGGTAGCCAAAATCACCAGTCCCGCGCCAAGCCATCTCAACATACGCCCGCGTCCCCCTTTGTCAGTTCATAGGCCCGCTCCCCGCCTCGCCGTTTAATAAAGATGAAATTCTCGAAAACGCCGCCGGAGAGCATGTCCCGGTAGAGGGGGCGGGCCCGCAGATCGTCGGGGCAGGCGGCGTGGGCGGTGGCCAGGAGGGCCACGCCGCAGTTGCGCGCCTGGGCGATGGCGGCCGTGTCCGCGGGGCCGGTGATCTCGTCCAAGGCGACGATCTGGGGGTTCATAGCCCGGAGCACCGTCATCACCGCCTCGCTCTTGGGACAGCCGTCCAGGATGTCCGTCCGCTCCCCCACGTCCAGCTGGGGCGCGCCGTCCCATAGGGCGGCCAGCTCCCCCCGCTCGTCGCACAGGGAGATCCGGTAGGCCGGACACAGGCGGGAGGGGGAGGACAGCACCCGCACCAGCTCCCGCAGAAGCGTGGTCTTCCCCGCGCCGGGCGGGGCGCAGATCAGCGTGGAACGGAACTGTCCGGCCCGGAAAAGGCCGGGGAGAAGCCCGTCGGCCACGCCCCGCTTCTCCCGGGCGATGCGCACCGCCGCCGAGGAGCAGGCGGAGAAGCCCGCCATATGGCCGTTTTCCAGGTAGACGCTGCCGCACAGGCCCACCCGGTGGCCGCCACGGCAGGCGATGTAGCCGGAGGACAGCTCCCGCCGGGACGATTGGGCGGAAGCGCCGGTGGCCAGCTCGATGAGCAGGGCCAGCTCCCGGCCTGTCACAGGCTCGTCCCCCAGCTCCCGCTCCCCCTCCGGCAGGACCACCGACAGGGGGCGTCCCACCCGGAGGCGCAGCTCCTCCGCCGCCGCCCGCCCCCGCTCCTCCAGCAAAAAGGCCCGCCGCCTCACCGTCTCCGGCAACAGCCGTGCCGCGTTCCGGTATCTGTCCGTGTCCGTCATAAGCACTCCCCCTTTTGTGATGGTCAAGCTTATGCGGACAGGCCGGTGAATATACCGGCCGCCGCGCGCCCCTGTATGGGCCGGACACCCGCCGTCCTTTTTATTTTCCCCCTTGCCACTTTCGCCGCGATTTGCTATAATAGCGCACGGGGATCGGTTCCGCGATCCCCGAAAGCCATCCGTCGTCAACGCGTGAAGGGGTGAGTCCGTGGTCATCGAGACGAACAGCGAGGCGGAAACCGTCCTGGCCGGGGAGCAAATGGGAAAAATGCTCCTGCCCGGGGACGTTCTGGCCTTTTACGGGGATCTGGGCGCGGGAAAAACCGCCTTTATACGTGGCGTGGCCAGGGGCCTTGGCATCGCGTCCCGGGTGTCCAGCCCCACCTTCACCATCGTCAACGAATACCCCGGCCCGGTGCCCCTCTTCCACTTCGACATGTACCGCCTGGGCTCCTCGGACGAGCTCTTTGAAATCGGCTGGGAGGACTACCTTACGCGGGGCGGCGTGTGCTGTGTGGAGTGGACGGAGAACGTGGCGGACGCCATGCCGGCGGAGGCCGTGGCGGTGACCATTGAGAAAACCGGCGAAAACGCGCGGAAAATCACCGTATCGGGAGGCGGGCGCTTTTGAACATACTTGCCATCGAGTCCTCGGCGAAGGCCGCCAGCGTGGCGCTGTGCCGGGACGGGGCGCTGATCGCCCAATATTATCAGGCCAGCGGCCTGACCCATTCCAGGACGCTCCTGAAAATGGCGGAGGACATGCTGACCGATCTGGAGCTGACGCTCCGGGACGTGGACGCCGTGGCGGTGGCCCGGGGCCCCGGCTCCTTCACCGGCATCCGCATCGGCGTGGCGGCGGCCAAGGGCCTGTGCTGGGGCGGGGATCTCCCCTGCGCCGGCGTGTCCACCCTGGAGGCTATGGCCTGGCAGGGCCTGGGACACACCGATTGCGTCATCTGCCCCGCCATGGACGCCCGCCGGGGACAGATCTACAACGCCAAATTCCGTTTTGAGGGCGAAACCCTCCAAAGGCTCGCCGACGACAGGGCCATCTCCCTGGAGGAGCTGGTGGAGGAAGCAAAAAAAGAAAAAATTTCGTATTTTTTTGTTGGAGACGGCGCGCGGATGTGCTATAATAGATTTTTAGCGGAGGGTCTTCCCGCCCGTCTCGCCCCCGCCCCGCTCTTATTGCAGACGGCCTGGGGCGTGGCAATGGCCGCGATGGGGCAGCCGCTCCAACCGGGAGACGATCTGACGCCCAACTATCTCCGGCTCTCCCAGGCGGAAAGGGAGCGCCTGGAGCGGCTGAAGAGCCAGGCATAAGGAAAAGAAATTTAATTTTACGGAGGATACGACCATGGCAGAGCTTCACGTTCTCGATCACCCCCTCATCCATCACAAGCTGTCCGTCCTGCGGGACAAGAACACCGGCGTCAAGGAGTTCCGTGAGATCGTGGGAGAGATCTCCACCCTCATGTGCTACGAGGCCACCCGCAATCTTCCCACCGTGGAAAAGGTGGTGGAGACGCCCGTCGCCCCCGCCCATGTGCGGACGCTGGGCGACCGCAAGATCACCATCGTCCCCATTCTGAGAGCCGGCCTCGGCATGGTGGATCCCATGCTGAAGCTCCTGCCCTCCGCCCGCGTGGGCCATATCGGCCTCTTCCGTGACCCGGACACCCACGAGCCCATCAAATATTACTGCAAGATGCCCGACGATATCGCCGAGAGCTCCGTCATCATCGTGGATCCCATGCTGGCCACCGGCGGTTCCGCCGCCGCCGCCATCGACTTCATCAAGGAGTACGGCTGCAAGGACATCACCCTGGTGGACATCATCGCCGCCCCGGAGGGCATCGACGTCGTCCGCCGCAGTCACCCGGACGTGGACATCTACGTGGCCGCCGTGGACGAGGGCCTCAACGACCACGCCTACATCGTCCCCGGCCTGGGCGACGCCGGTGACCGGATCTTTGGGACGAAATAACCGCCCGCGCCCAACCGTCCCGGCATACTCTCATATACGGCAAAAGGGATCTCCCCGGCGGGGGATCCCTTGAGTCTGTGGGAAGGAATAGGCCGGTGTTTTGATACGCCGGCGAGAATTTTTTGAAAATCGCAAAAAACATTTGACAAAGAAGAAAATATGTGGTACCATCAGTAGGCCGTGAAGATACTGAACTTCCCTCGACTTGAGCGGTGTGAAGATCGGCAGGTACCCGCGGGTGTAGCACAACGGCTAGTGCACCAGCCTTCCAAGCTGGGGACGTGGGTTCGATTCCCATCACCCGCTCCAGCAATAAGGCAGTGATCGTAAGGCGGTTTTCGGCTCAGGCCAGCCTGATGCCGGCTCAACACGCGCCAATAGCTCAGCAGGATAGAGCAACTGCCTTCTAAGCAGTAGGCCGGGGGTTCGAGTCCCTCTTGGCGTGCCAACGTCGTCGCGGAACCGGCGATGGCTCGCCCTCCAGGTATTCGGGCTCGCTCGCCAGGTTCGCTCCTCCTCTCCCCACGCGATCACAGATCGCGCGGGGGCCCCAATTTGACGCGGAAGCCGCGTTCCTCGGCGCGAGGCAAGCGCCACGGGCGCCCGCCTCACGCCTCACACGCTGGCTTCGCTCCTCCTCTCCCCACGCGATCACAGATCGCGCGGGGGCCCAATTGAATATGGTGGGTGTAGCTCAGTTGGTTAGAGCACCGGATTGTGGTTCCGGGTGTCGAGGGTTCGAGTCCCTTTACCCACCCCACAAGCTATGCTGACGCCATCAGTTTTGGTGGCGTCAGCGTCGCGTAAAGCACAAATAGGGATGTCGCCAAGCGGTAAGGCACAGGACTTTGACTCCTGCATTCGTGGGTTCGAGTCCCGCCATCCCTGCCAACGTCGTCGCGGAAGCCGCGTTCCTCAGCGCGAGGCAAACGCCACGGGCGCTTGCCTCACGCCTCACACGCAGGCTTCGCTCCTTCTCTCCCCACGCGATCACGGATCGCGCGGGGACCCCAAAAGGCCGGGGCCTTTTTTGACAGGGGGGAACGTGCGGCGACAGCTGAAGCTGTCCCCTGCTGTCCCGCCGCGCGCACGGGCAGCAGCCCGCACACTTGCGGGACGAAAGGGATTTTTCGCCACGTCCATGCCGCGGCGAAAAATATTGAAAGATACGATGGAATATGGTATGACTTGGTAGCTCAGCAGGCAGAGCACCTGCCTTTTAAGCAGGGTGTCCCGGGTTCGAATCCCGGCCAGGTCACCAAAAAGCCTCAGAGCCGCAACGGTTCTGAGGCTTTTCTTTTTCTGGGAATGTGACTTTGTTAGTAGCTCGTTAGTAATAGCGCAATTAAGGGCTCTTGCCCGTAGGAGCCGATGACCACATCGGCCCGTGTATCGAATTCCTGAATATCTCCCCAAAGACGTCGTAGGGGCCGCCTCTCCAGGCGGCCCGTGTATTTCAATGGCGGCAAAGCCGCAACCTTTTTCGGGCGGGACATGCCGTAAATTCGAAGGCGCGGCGTGTGGGCCGATGTGGTCATCGGCCCCTACGGACAGCCTGTCACGTATTTCCATCATCTTCCGTACATCGAACCTGTACGGGCCGGACACCTGGCCGGCCCGCATGTCGAAATTCCGGTGTATTACATTCAACGTATCTGTAGGGGCCGATGACCACATCGGCCCATAGTTAAAAAACGCAGCGAAGCCGCAACCTTTTTGGGGCAGGCGTAAGAAATTCGAAGGTGCGTCGGGCCGGCCGGGTGTCCGGCCCGTACGGGGAGCATTACACGAAATGCGTGGGGAATTCGTGGGTCAACCTGGGCGGCGGCCCGTACAACAAAACTGCCTCCCGCATGCTTTGCGGGAGGCGGTTTTTATTCTTTTCCTTCGCTTATTTGCGGCAGCGGACGATAAAGGTGTAGTCCAGGCTGTCCACGGTGACGGTGACATTGACCGTGCCCGTGCCGGTGACGGTCAGGGTGGCCTTCATGCCGGTCTCGTCGGGGATGATGGTCAAGGCGTCCGGCTTATCGCAGGACCAGGTGGGGATGCTGGTGGCGTTGGACGGGGTGACCACGGCGGTGACGCTGTAGTTATCGCCCACGTGGAGCACGAAGTCCGTGGCCTCGGTGCGGCTGTTCCCCTTGTGGACGGTGATGCCGGTGGCGATCACCGGTACGGGGACGTCGCTGCTGTCGCCGGTGCTGTCGGTGCCGGGATTGGAGGAATCGCCGGTGCTGTCGCCGGTGTCGGGGTTGGTGCTGTCGTCGCTGCTGTCGCCGGTACTGGAGTCGGACCCGCCCTGCTGGACCCCGTCAGAGGAGTTGTTGAAGGAGTCGCCCGTGGAATCGTTGCTGGGGCCCTTGTCGTTGGCGCTGGTGACCAGGATCACGATGACGGCGGCAATGAGCACCACGATCAGCAGGATGCCGATGATGATCTTCCAGGTGGAGTTGTCGTTATCGGTCGCTCTCTTGCCCTTTTTATGGCGGTGCGCCCCGCAGTAGGGGCAGCGGCTCCGGAGGCTGGAATACGTCCGGTCACATCTTCCGCATTTTGTCTGAGGTATAAGTCCCACGAATATCCCTCCGTATCATCTCATTGGAAAGGGGGCCCGGCTTCCGTTAAGCCGCCAAATCCCCAATTTACATAACATTTTACCTCATTCTCCCTGATTCGTCAAGGGAAAATCAATATTAATTATGAAATTAATTATGAACTTTCCGTTTGCAGCACATCGTCCAGAAATTCCAGCAGGGCCTTCTGGCACTTTTCCATATCCACCACATAGCTGAGGCCGTGGCCGGCGCCGGGGACGGTACACAGCCTCTTGGGACCGGCGTAGGCCTCAAAGTTGTCCCGGCCCATTTGGCAGGGAACGAAATCGTCCGCCTCGCCGTGGATGAAGAGGGCGGGCAACGCGGCGCGGCGGCCCGCCTCCAGGGCCGAACAGCTCTCCACGTCGAAACCGCCCAGGACGCGCCCCGCCAGCCGCACCATGGGGTAGCACACGCCCACGGGCAGGTGTCTGCTCCTGATGACGGTGCGGATGATGTCCCGGGGCGAGGTGTAGCCGCAGTCGCAGATGATGCCCGCCACCTCCGGCGGCAGAGGCTCCCCCGCCGCCATCAGCACCGTGGACGCGCCCATGGACAGGCCCTCCAGAACGATCCTCTCCCCGGGGAAGCGTTCGGCCACGCAGCGTGTCCACGCCAGCAGATCCTCGTGCTCCCGAAGGCCGAAGGTCATGCAGAAGCCGCCGCTTTTCCCGTGGGCCCGCTGGTCGGCCAGCAGCAGGGCCAGGCCCTGGCTGTGGACATACTCCGAGGAGCAGGAGAAGTCGTTCTCCGCCATGGAGCGGTAGCCGTGCATCAAAATCACGATCCCCCGGCGGTCAGGGACATCGTAGAAGCGCCCGTGGAGGCGCACGCCGTCCCCGGCGCGGATGTCCACGTCCTCGTGGGGCGTCTCCAGGCACCAGCGCTTGCCGGAGAGGATGAGGTCCGCGTAAGGGCGCAGCTCCGGCTTGAAGAAGAAGTTGTGCCTGGTGAAATCGGCCCAGGTGCGCCCGCCGAAGGCGATAAGGAAAAAGAGGACCTCCAGAAAGAGAAAGAGGGCCAGAAGGATCAAAACTATGTAAACCGCAAGCATACAAACGCCTCCTTTGGGCAGGGAGAAATCGGCGGGCCGGCCGGTGTCCGGCCCGTACGGATCAGATAAAAGCGTATCCTTTGGGCAGAAGGGAAATCGGCGGGCCGGCCGGTGTCCGGCCCGTACGGATCAGATAAAAGCGTATCCTTTGGGGCGGAGGAAATCGGCGGGCCGGCCGGTGTCCGGCCCGTACGGATCCCCATACAGATCAAAGTCTCTCGTTGTCGGAAAGGTCCTTCAGCGGCACGGTCACGTCCAGGCCCTTGAAGCCCTCGCCGATGACCTCGCTGGCGTGGAGCATCACGGCGAAGGAGCCGGGGGCCAGGGCGTGGATCATGTCCTTGACCTCGTAGATCTGTTTGGGGGACACGGCGATCATCAGCATGTGCCTGTCGCTGCGCTGGTACATGCCCACGGCGGGGATCAGGGTGACGCCCCGGTCCAGCTTGCGCATGACCGCCTCGGCCAGACGCTCGGCGCTCTCCCCGTCGGGGGGGATGACCTCGAACACCACGGCCTTGTTGAAGCCGTGGATCAGCTTGTCGGTGGTGAAGGAGCACACGGCGATGGCCGCGCCGGCGTAGATGCCGGACTCGATATCCCCGAAGACGAAGACGGAGGCCAGAACCACCGCCGCGTCGCACATGAAAATAAAGGCCCCCAGGGAGATGTGGCGGATCCTTGTCACCAGGAGCCGCGCCAGCAGATCGGTGCCGCTGCCGGCCACGTAGCCCCGCACCAGGACGGCCCCGGAGACGCCGTACAGCGCGCCCCCGCAGACGGAGGCCAGGAGCCTGTTTTCCGTCAGACACGGCAGGAAGGACAGCAGATCGGCGAAAATCGAAAAGGCGGCGGTGGACAGCAGCGCCGAGACCGTGTAGGCCGGCCCCTGGACGAACCAGGACCAGATGAACACCGGCACGGAGATGAGAAACACCACGGTGCCCACGCTGACGGGCAGGAGGGAATTGACGATGACGCCGATGCCTCCGAAGCCCCCGGCGGCGATCTCGTTGGGGGTAAAGAAGCAGTCCAGGGCCGCCGCCAGCCCCAGATTGCCCACCAGGATGTAGAGAAGCGATTTGAAAGAGACCTTATAGGCGGACATGGTTCACCTCAAGCAAGCTCAAATAATCCGGAACAGCCAGCTGACGCCGTAGAGCGCCAGGCCCAGCACCACATAGAAGCCCAGGGCCATCCCCACGTTGATGCACCACTGTTTGGGGCCCTGCTCGTCCAGATCCATGAAGGAGTAGGGGTAGCGGAAGACGCCGCTCTTGGGCTCGGGGCCCAGGATCTGCGCCCGCAGCATGGCGAAGGCCAGATAGGCCAGGGGGATCAGGAGCCAGGCGAACACCGCGACAAAGGGCACATTCTTGTCGGCGCACACCAGCCATTGGGCCAGAGCCAGCAGGGGCACCGCGTAGTGGACGTCCAGGTTCTTGAAGGCGGCCCACTCGGTTTTGAACCGCTCCCCCTGCTTTTTCTTGTAGTCCGGCACCAGCAGGAAGTGGTAGATGAGGTGGGTGACCCAGATCATCAGCGTCAGGCTGTAGCGCACCCCCGCGCCGGCCAGGCGGTCATAGACGGCGCTGCCGGAGAGGGCGAAGAGGAAGAGGAGCAGCTGATAGACGCCGGTAATCAGGTTGGAAAGATTCGTGTAGTAGGAGAAGGTGCCCAGCCTGTACCGGCCCTGGTGGAAGCCGGCCTGGAGGAACACGCCCACCAGCGCCAGGGCGGCGATGGAAACGGAACTGATAAGCTCGATGATACGCAGCATGAGAATTCCCCCAATCATTGTTCACCCTTTAAGAATATATCTTTCAGTTAAATTTTGCAAGTAAAATTTCACCGAATATTCACACTACACGCCGTTTTTCCTGCTATACTGTCAACGGATGAGGTGAAAGCTATGGCGTTCATAGAATTTGCGGATGTGAAAAAGACCTACCGCTCCGGCGAGGTGGAGGTAGAGGCCCTGCACGGGGTGTCCTTCACCGTAGAGAAGGGCGAGATCTGCGTCATCGTGGGACCCTCCGGCGCGGGGAAGACCACCCTGCTCAACATTCTGGGCGGCATGGACACCCTGACGGCGGGGCGGATCCTGCTGGACGGGGAGGAGATCTCCGCCTACCCGCCCAAGCGGCTCATCGCCTACCGGCGGCGGGACGTGGGCTTTGTGTTCCAATTTTACAACCTGATCGAGAATCTGACGGCGCTGGAGAACGTGGAGCTGGCCGCCCAGATCTGCCCCGATCCCCTGGACGCCGCCGAGACGCTCCGGGCCGTGGGCCTGGGGGAGCGGCTTCGCAACTTCCCCTCCCAGCTGTCCGGCGGCGAACAACAGCGGGTGGCCATCGCCCGGGCCCTGGCCAAAAATCCCAAGCTGCTTTTATGCGACGAGCCCACCGGGGCGCTGGACTACAACACCGGCAAGCAGATCCTCCAGCTTCTGGAGGACACCAGCCGCCAATCCGGCATGACGGTGATCATCATCACCCACAATTCCGCCCTGACGGCCATGGCCGACCGGGTCATCACCGTCCGCAGCGGGACGGTGCGGGATGTGAAGCTGAATCCTCATCCCACGCCCATTTCTGAGATCGAATGGTGAAATTGGCCGGACAAAGGCGGGGCCTTTGTCCGGGAAGGGATCGTGCGGGTACTTTTCTTTGAATTTTGCGAAATTCAGAGAAAAGTACTCTGCCGTCGCCCTGCGCGCACCCCGCAGGGGCACACTTGGGCGACAAAAGGGATTTTATCCGACGCGCATGTCGCCGGATAAAATAACAAAAAAGAGTTTTTTGACAGACCGGAAAAGCCCTGACGGGCTTTTTTCGGAAAAATAGTTTTCTTGTTTTTTTGACAAATGGCCCGCCTTGAAGGGGCGGCCGGCGGCTGGAGAGGTGAAGCGCGCATGTCTCCTCTTTTCAAGAACACATACCGGGAGATCCTGCGCTCGCCGGGGCGGTTTTTGGCCATTTTGGCCATCATCGTCCTGGGGAGCGGCTTTTTCGTGGGCCTCCGGGTGTCCCAGAAGGCCATGACGGCCACCGCCAACACCTATCTGGACAAGACCGGCTTCTACGACTTCTCCGCCGCCAACACCCTGGGCTTCACGGACGAAGACGTGGAGGCCATGGGCGGCGACCCCCACGTGCTGGACGCGGAGGGGAGCTTTCAGGTGGACGCCCTGGTGAATTTCGGGGAGAACATCGACTCCGTGTACGCCTTCTACACCCTGCCGGAGCGGATCAACGTGCCGGAGCTTCTGGAGGGCCGCCTGCCCCAGGGGCCGGGGGAGTGTCTGGCGGACTCCTGGTCCGGCAAAAGGCCGGGGGACAAAATTTACCTCTCCGATACCAACGACCCGGACACGCTGGCGCTTTTCACCGTGCGGGAGCTGACGGTGACGGGGGTGTGTACCTCGCCGCTGTACCTCAACTTCGAGCGGGGCAGTACGTCCCTGGGGGCCGGCTCCGTGGCGTCCTTCTGCTACGTCCTGCCGGAGGCTGTTGACGCGGACTACTACACCACGGTGTATCTGCGTTGTCCGGATATGCCGGACGCCTACACCGGCGCCTATGACCGGCAAAGCGAGGCTTTGGAGGAGCCGCTGACGGCCCTGGCCGAGGCGCGGGCCCAGGCCCGCTTCGAGCGCGTCAAGGGCGATGCGGAGGCCGAGCTGCGCGACGCGGAAAAGGAATATGAGGACGGCCTGGCGGACTATGAGCGGGAGCGGGCCGACGCGGAGCAGGAGCTGGCGGACGCCTGGGCCGAGCTCCAGGACGCCCAAAAGGAGCTGGAGGACGGCAAAAGGGAGCTGGAAGACGGCAGGGCTGAGTTGGAGAACGGCAAAAAGGAGCTGACGGACAACGAAAAGACCCTCCGCGACGCCAAGCGGGAGCTGGACAGCTCCAAAGCGCAGCTGGACGACGCCAAGCGGCAGTTGGACGAGGGCTGGGAGGCCTACGACCAGGGCGTATCCCAGCTTGAGGAAAGCCGTTCCCAGGGACAGCAGGAGCTGGACGACGCCGATCTCCAGCTGTACTACGCCAAGATCCGGCTGAACCGGGGCGAGGCGGAGTACAGCGACAACCTGGCCCTCTATGAGGAGGGCCGGCGGCAATACGACAGCGGGCTCTCCCAATACAGCGCGGGCGCGGCGGAGCTGGACAGGGCGGAGGCGTCCTATCAGGCCGGAATGAGCCAGTTGGAGGCGGGCAAGCAGCAGCTGCTGGAGAGCCTTAATAACCCGTTTGTCCTCTCCGGCCTCCGGTTAAACGGCATAAACTACGATTCCGCCGAGGCGCTCTATCAGGATCTGCTGTACGGGGGTCCGGATCCCCAGGTCCTGGTCCTTTTGGATACATACGCCGGCATGTTGGGGACGGGTATGTCGGTGACCGACGCCGTCGCCGCCATCAGGGACGGGGAGCGGCAGCTGAGCGCCGCCCGTCAGGATATCGATGCCGGAAGGGCAGAGCTGGCCGCCAGCTGGAGCACACTTCAGGCTTCCGCCGCCCAGCTGGACGAGGCCAAAGCCCAGCTGGACGCCGGGCGGGCGGAGCTGGATCAGGGCTGGACGGAGTACAGGGACGGCCTCGCCGCCTACGAGGAAAACCTTGCCCTCTTCAACGATTCCATCGCCGAGGGCGAACAGGAGCTGTCGGAGGCCAATGATGATCTTCTGGACGCCCAGGCCGCCTATGACGAAGGGCTGGCCGCCTATGAGGACGGCCTGAAATCGTACAACGACGGGCTCCGCCAGTGGAACGACGGCAAGACGGAGCTGGAGCAGGCGGAGATCGACCTGGCCGACGCCCAGCGGAAGTATGACGACGGCCTCAAGGAATATAACGACGGCCTTGCGGAATACAAGGACGCCAGGGCGGAGGCGGACCGGGAGTTTGCCGACGCGGAGGCGGAGCTGGCGGACGCCCGGCGGGAGCTGGACGACGCCAGGGCGGAGATCGACGACATCGACTACCCGGACACCTTTTTGTTGGGCCGCTGGGCCAACGTGGGCTACGCCTGCTTCGAGTCGGACGCGTCCATCGTCCGCTCCATCTCGGCGGTGTTCCCGGTGTTTTTCTTCCTGGTGGCGGCGCTGATCTGCATCACCACCGTGTCCCGCATGGTGGAGGAGCAGCGCTCCCAGCTGGGCGTGCTGATGGCCCTGGGCTATTCGCGCTTCAAGGTCATGGGCAAATTCCTCTCCTACGCGGGTCTGGCCACGGTGGTGGGGTGCGTCTCCGGTATCCTGCTGGGCTCCAGGCTCATCCCCCTGGTGGTGTGGCAGGCCTATAAGATCATGTACTCCTTCTCGGATAAGATCGAGTTTTTCTTTGACCCGGTGCTGTCCGGCGTCACCTTCCTTCTCTATCTGGCCGCCATGCTGGCGGTGACGTGGCTCTCCTGCCGGAAGGAGCTGAGCGACGTGCCGGCCAACATCATCCGTCCCAAGGCCCCCAAGGCCGGCAAGCGGGTGCTCTTAGAGCGGGTCCCCTTCATCTGGAACCGGCTCAGCTTCCTGTGGAAGGTGACGGTGCGGAACATCTTCCGGTACAAGTCCCGGGTCTTTATGATGATTTTGGGCATCGCCGGGTGTACCGCCCTGATGATCACGGGCATGGGCATCAACGACTCCATCAAGAACGTGGTGGACTACCAGTTTACGGAGATCTCCCTCTACGACTTCACGGTGACCTTCTCGGAGCACCTGGACACGGCGCGGCGGGAGGCGTTTTTGGAGGAGGCCGCCGGCGTCGCCGACGACGCCCTCTACCTCCATCAGAGCTCCTTCACCGCCTCCGCCAACAGGACGGAGAAGGAGGTCTACCTCAACGCCGTGGCCTCCGATTCCCTGGAGCGGATCGGGGAGTTCATCGACTTCCACCGGGGGACCACTCCCCTGCCCTTCCCCGGCCCGGGGGAGGCGCTGATCAACAATGGCCTCGCCAGGGCGCTGGGCGTGAAGGCCGGGGACGCCCTGGAGCTGCGGGACGACGAGACCTCCATGACGGTGACCGTCTCAGGCGTCTATGACAACTACATCTACAACAACATCTACATTAGCTCCGACACCTACGCCGCCCACACCGGCGGGGAGCCGGACATCAACTACGCGCTGGTGCTGAAGGACGAGGGCGTCACCACCGGCGAGGCGCTGGCGGCCATTTTAGGCATGGACGACGTGCTCACCGCCTCCGCCAGCGAGGATCTGCGGGCCCGTATCGGGAACATGATGGCGAGCCTCATCTACATCGTCCTGCTGACCATCGTCTGCGCCGCCGCTCTGGCCTTTGTGGTCATCTACAACCTGACCAACATCAACATCCAGGAGCGGCTGCGGGAGCTGGCCACCGTGAAGGTGCTGGGCTTCTTCGACCTGGAATCGGCCCTCTACGTTCTCCGGGAGAACCTTTTGCTGACCGTCCTGGGGGCGGCGGCGGGCGTGCCCCTGGGGCTGGCGCTGAACGCCTATGTGATGGGGCAGATCAAGATCGATCTGATCCACTTCACCCCCCGCGTCCTGCCCATGAGCTACGTCTACAGCATCGCCCTGACGTTCCTCTTCAGCATCCTGGTGGACGGGCTCATGTTCCTGCGCCTCAAAAAAATCAACCCCGCCGAGGCGCTGAAAGCGGCGGAGTGAAAAAGCGTACGCCTTACCCCGGCAGGGGGTATAAGGTATTCGCCCTTAAAAAGGCGGGGAAAGTCAGCTTTTTCTCTTTTCCCAAAATGGAAAAGAGAAAAAGCTTGCAAAAAGAGAAAAGATTTGTTGTTGGGCCCGGTGATGAACCGGGCCCAAGCTTTATTTCGGCGGTCCGGCTGCCGCGGTGGTGGACGAGGGCTATGGTCCCACTCATATCCGCGCGTGACGTTGTCGCATTGTGTCAGCGCCTAACCCGCTTAGCCGCTCACAGCTCAGTCAACGACCCCATCGTTCCTATTTCACACGCACTGCTGTGGCTGTGATCATGCGCTTCTGTAGGGGCCGCCTCTCTTGGCGGCCCGATTTTTAAATGTGCGGCGGAGCCGCAACTTTTTTGGGGAGGGTGCATAAGGGAATTCGACGGTGCGTCGGGCCGGCCAGTGTCCGGCCCGTACGGGTGCATTGGGGGAAATGAGCCGGGAATTCGGCGGGCCGCCTGGAGAGGCGGCCCTTACAAGGTTGTATGAAGGATTTTCGGAAATTCGTGGGCCGCCGAGGGCGGCGGCCCGTATGGCGTCTTATGACAGATTTTCGGAAATTCGCAGCCAGCCATCCGTAGGGGCCGATGACCACATCGGCCCGTCCATCGAATTTCCGGGAATCTTTTGTTAGACGCCTTAGGGGCCGCGTTGGGGTCCCCATCGGGCTGTTGCCCGATGGGGAAAGGAGGAACCGAGCCAGCGCCTGAGCCCGAATACTTGGAGGGCGAGGTTAAGCGGCTCGCGCGAGGACGCAGGCGGCCCGTAATTTTAAATAAGCGGTGAAGCCGCAACCTTTTTAAGGAAGTACAAATGAGACGAATGGAAGTTTATTTCCTTTTACTAACAAGCAAGAAAACCAGGACAAAAAGAACAAGAAATACTTCGACAGCAGACAGAACCATCCAAACAGCATTGCTGACATGCAACAAGGTTCCAACCGCCAAGGCCAACACAATGAAGAAATACGTCAACTGAACCAAACAGAATCCTACATTTTCTTTATTTGACGCAATATAATGATAAAGAAACAATAGTGACAAGACAGCAATGAAAATGTAAGCGAAATTGCGATATCGCGGGTTATCGCCGAAACACAGCTCTGAAACCGAAATCAGTACCGTCCCTATTGGCACAATTAAGAACAGGTATTTAGAATAAAAGCTATTTAATTTATATAGGAACTTCATATATGAACACTTTTCCTACTATCTATCGGCAGTGTATCACAGCTGTCCCAAAACGTCTACTATTGGGGGCAAAATAATGGATTTTCGAAAATTTTAGGGACGGGCGGGCCTGCTCTACGGAGCGTTTGTTGACAGAAGCGGGGACAGGCGGTAAAATTGGAGGCAGAAAAGCGGTCTCCTGACCGGCACAAGAGGTGACGCCCATGATCGACATCCAGAACAGCCGCACCGGGGCCCTGATTCGGCAGGCCCGGGCGGAGAAGGGCCTGACCCAAAAACAGCTGGCCCAGCGCCTGCACATCTCCGACCGGACGGTGAGCAAGTGGGAGCGGGGCGCCGGGTTCCCGGATCTGTCCCTGCTGGAGCCCCTGGCGGAAGCGCTGGGACTCACCGTCACAGAGCTGCTCCACGGACAGCGGGAGGAGCGGCGCGAGGAGTTCCAGACGATTACTGCCCGGGACGCGGCGGCGGTGCTCAGGAAGGCCTGGCAGGAGAAGCTGCGGGGCCTACGGAAGAGGGCACTGATCGCCTGCGCCGCCTTGGCGGCGGTGGCCGTAGTCGTCTTTTTCCTGACTCTGCCCAGCGCGCCCGGAGGATATGCGCGCCGCGGTTCCGTCACTATCGAGCAGATTTTCCCCGGCGGGCATGAGAGCCGGTTCTCCTTCCCCCTGGACTGCCGGGGGACCACGGTGAGCCCCGACAGCGAGCAGTTCGAGACGAAGCTGTCCCCCACGGAGCTGACCGCCCACATCCTGTCCCAGCCCGGGGTGGACGGGAGCGCGGCGGTGTGGAGTCTGGACGGGACGGAGTACCGGCTGTTCACCGTGTATCCGGAGGATGGCCTGGGCCGGTACGCCCTGCTGTGCTGCCGCCCCGGGGAGGGGCGGCGCTGGCTGTATGACTTTGCCGGGGACATGATGATGGCGGCCTATCTGCGGGAAGATGGCGAGAGCAGCGCGGTCCTGTTCCCGGCGTTCCTGCTGGCGCAGGAGGGCTGGCCCATCTATCTGGACGCGGGGGAGGCCGCGCCCACCCGCTTCCCGGCCGGCCGGCTCCGATGGGCCTTCGATGCCCTCCGGGACTTCTATGAGGGCCCCGGCGGGGCGGCGTGGTATAACGAGGCGGTGGACGAGGCGGCTCTGACGGTCACGCTGACAGCCAAGGACGCGCTTCTGGCCGCGGAGAAACCGGACAGGGTGTGTCCCGCCTTTCAGGTGACGGCCCTGGTCCGGGACGGTACTGTGTACTTCCAAATCAACACTGCGTCATAATGCAGGGGCGGCCTCAACAGGCGGCCCGTACGGATCATATGACGGATTTTCAGCAATTCGCAACCAGCCATCCGTAGGGGCCAGAGACCCGCTCGGCCCATTTTTCGAATTTCCGGGTATTTTTTGTTAGACACCGTAGGGGCCGCCCTCCCGGGCGGCCCGTCCACCGTTTACCACCGGTTTTTCGTTATAAGTTGTAGGGGCCGCCTCTTTTGGCGGCCCGTTAATAAAATAAGCGGCGGAGCCGCAACCTTTTTGGGGACGGCGCGTAAGGAAATTCGATGGTGCGTCGGGCCGGCCAGTGTCCGGCCCGTACGGGTGCGGTGTATGGAAATGCGGCGGGAATTCGTGGGCCGCCGAGGGCGGCGGCCCGTACGGCGTTGATTGAAAATCCGGTGGTTGACCGGGACGGGCCGCCCGGAGAGGCGGCCCGTACGGCGTTTTAAGGGGGATTTTTACAAATTCGGTGGGGATCATCCTTACCTGTCCATGCGGATGAGCTTTTTTACGCGCTTATAGAGGGGCAGGGTAATCAGGGACACCAGGAGGGCCTTAACCAGGTTGAAGGGGGCCACGCACAGGGCGGCCATGGTGTAGACGGAGGTCACATGGCTGTTGACGGCCTGGGCCATACTGATGATTTCGTCCAGGGGCGCATGGTAGAGCCGCGCGAAGGCGGGGATCAGGTAGACGGCGTTGAAGAGACTGCCGAAGACCGTCATGATGAGACCGCCGGCGACCAGGGATACCACGGCCCCCTTGAAGGTGCGGTGGGTGTGGTAGATCACCGCGGCGGGCAGGACGAAGGAGCACCCCACCACGAAGTTGGCGAAATCCCCCACGAAGGCGGTGGTGGTCCCCTTCAGCAGGAGCTTGAGCACCACCTTTAAAAATTCGCAGGTCACCCCGGCGGCGGGGCCCATGGAGAAGGCGCAGATCAGGACCGGGATCTCCGAGAGGTCCAGCTTATAGAACTCCGGCGCCAGGAACACCAGGGGGAACTCCAAGAGCATCAGCACGCCGGCCAGAGCCGCGAACATGCCCATATAGGCCACGTGGCGGGCGGGGGTCAGTTTGCGCATGTCGCGGATCAACAGCTTTTGCGCCAGCAGGGCCAGGATCAGAAGGCCGGCGAACACCGCGATACACACCAGGATGAACGAGAGATTTTCCTTCAGGGCTTGAAGCATGGTCAAAAAACTCCTTGCGATACGCGCAAAGACGAACGAGAGATTTTCCTTCAGGGCTTGAAGCATGGTTAAAAAACTCCTTTCACAAACGAAAAACGCCTGAACTGTCCGTCCAGGCGCTTTTTTGCGCAGAAAGGTTCGCGGAAGGCTCCGCGCATCTTCTCCCATCCAGACTGGGGGCCGCTGCCGGCCCGTCACTGTCGGTACCGGAATCACACCGGTTCAACGCCAAAGCGCTCGCGGACTGTACCGCCGGTCGGGGTTCTCACCCTGCCCTGAAGACGAATAGTATCAAGTTCTGTGATTATTATATACCCGTGTTTTCAGAAATTCAATACCCTGTCGCAAAAAAGTTGTCGAACGCGGCGGAGGAATATTTTTTGCTCCCCTCCCCCGTTTGACGAAATTCTCCCCGGTGTCCCGTATAGAATTATGGTAAACCTATCCACAAGGGGGATTTTTCGTTGAAACAGGCAGAGGGCGCCAGGGGCGCCATCATCTCACGGGCTTTTGACAGGGCCGGGGCGGCGGAGCTGGCCTTGCGGCTGGCCTCCTCGTTCCTTTTGGGGCGGGCACGGATCTTCGGGGGCATCGTCCCCTTCGGCATCGCCTTTACGGCGGCCTCCGGCGGCGGGGTGTGGGGCGTCACGGCGCTCCTGGGGGCGCTGGTGGGGACGCTGACAGCCGGGAGCTTCGGCTGGAGCGTCAAGTACATAGCCATCCTGTGTCTCACCTTCGCCTCCGTGCGTTTTTTCAAAAGCGCCGCGCCCTGGTGGTTTTCCATGGCGGCGGCCTTCGGCTTCACGCTGGTCATCGGCGGGGTCTACGTTCTGGATTCCGGCTGGGAGGTGACCACCACGGTCATGTGGGTGGTGGAGAGCTTTCTGGCCGGGGGCTTCACCTATTTCTACGAGACGGCGCTGACCGTGCCCCGTGACCGGGGGGAGCGGGCCCTGCGGCCCTCCCGGGCGGCGTCGGTGACGCTGCTGGGGGCCACGCTCCTGCTGTCGCTGGCGTCCTTCGCGCCCTTCGGGGTGCTGTCCCTGGGGCGGACGGCGGCGGTGCTGGTCATCCTGGCGGTGACCTGCCGGGGCGGCATGGGCGCCGGGTGCGTCACGGCGGCGGCCTTAGGGGCGGCCATGGATCTGGGCCAGGGCGGACTGCCGTTTTTCACCCTGTCCTATGTCTTCTCCGCCCTGGTGGCGGGGGTCTTTTCCCGGGAGGGGCGGCTGACCTTCACCTTAAGCTGGGTGGCCTCCACCGCCGTGACGGTGCTGTGGTTCTGGCGGTTTTACCGCTGGTTCCCGGCGCTCTTCGAGACCTTCGCGGCCTCGGTGTGCTTTATGCTCCTGCCGGAGGAGCTTTTGGCGCGCCTTTCGGCCTATCTGCCCCGGGACGGCTCCGGCTACGGCTATCTCAAGGCCAGGGACTACACCCGGGAGCGGGTGGAGCGGTGCTCGGCGGCCTTCAAAGGGCTCTACGACAGTCTGCGCGCGCGTCTTAACCAGGACGGGGAGGCGGAGACGCCGGCCCTCCTCTACGACCGGGCCAGCGACGCGGTGTGCCGCAGCTGTCCCAACTCCTCCCGGTGCTGGCAGGAGGAATATGTGGAGACGCTGGACGTGATGAACGCCATGACGCCCGTGCTGGAGCGGAAGGGCGCGGTGGAGCCGGAGGATCTGCCGGAGGCCTTCACCCGCCGGTGCAACCGTCTGGAGCGGCTTTTGGCTCAGATCAACGCGGAGGCCAGGGCGTATCTCACCCGCAAGAGCTTCCGGGCCCGTCTGCGGGAGAGCCGTGGGGCGGCCTACGGCCAGTACGGCGACATCGCGCGGGTGCTGTCGTCCCTCTCCCGGGAGCTGGGCGGAGAGATCCGGGTGGAGCCGGAGCTGGAGAAGCGCCTGCGCAAGTATCTGCGGGGGCTGGCGATGGACGCCAGCGTGGCGGTGTTCCGGCTGCGGGGCGGGCGTCTCCGGGCGGAGATCCGCAGCCAGAGCCTGCGGCTTTTAAAGCGGGACAGGCATTGGCTGGACAACCTGTCCTCGGTGCTGGGCATGCGCCTGTGCGCGCCGGAGGGGCAGGAGGAGGGGCGGCTCCTCCTGCTGGAGGCCGAGCCCCTGGCCGTCACCGTGGGTTCCGCCGCCGCCAGGAAATCCGGGGAGAGCGTCTCCGGGGACCGGTGCCTGTGCTTCCGGACGGACGAGGGGATGCTGTATGTGCTCCTGTCCGACGGCATGGGGGCCGGCCCGGAGGCCGCCCGGATGGCCTCCGACGCCGCGTCGGTGATCGAGCGTTTTCTCCGGGCCGGCATCGCCCCGGAGCTGACGCTGGACATTCTCTCCTCCCTGTGCCTTCTGAAAAACGAGGACAGCCTGGAGAGCGCCACGGTGGATCTTCTGGCGCTGGACATGTTCTCCGGCGAGACAAAGCTCTACAAATACGGGGCGGCGCCGTCGTATCTGCGGCGGGGCGCGTCGGTGAAGCGGGTGGGCGGCGCCACCCTGCCGGTGGGCTTCGCCGCCAAGGGGGCGGAAAAGGCGGTGACGCGCCTGTCCCTCCAGGCCGGGGACACCCTGCTCATGGCCTCCGACGGCATCGGCGACGAAAAGCTCCTGCGTCAGCACCTGGCCTCCGATCAGGACGACCCCCAGCTTCTGGCCCGGACGCTCCTGGGCGAGGCCGCCAAGACCCCCGCCCAGGACGACATGACGGTGATCGTGGTGAAGGTGGAGACAAGGGAATAGAACAACGCCGTAGGGGCCGGACACCGGCCGGCCCGTGAAGCGAATTCCCGAAAATTTTTCGTTAGACGCCGTAGGGGCCGCCTGGAGAGGCGGCCCGTGGCACCATCGAATTCCGCGATATCCGATTGATACGCTTCCGTAGGGGCCGCCTCTCTTGGCGGCCCGATTTATAAATAAGCGGCAATGCCGCAACCTTTTTGGGGAGGCGGCACGTATGGGAATTCTGGGTGCGTCGGGCCGCATAGGGCCCCCATCGGGCCGTTGCCCGATGGGGAAAGGACGAGCCGAGCCAGCGCCTGAGGGCGAATACCTGGAGCCCGAGGTTAAGCGGCTCGCGTGAGGACGTGTCCGGCCCGTACGGGGCGCGGTGTACGAAATGCGGTGGGAAATACGGTGGGCAGCCGAGGGCGGCGGCCCGTACGGTGTCTATTGGAAGATTTCGGGAATTTGAAAGAACGGGCCGCCTGGAGAGGCGGCCCCTACGGCTTCTATTGAAATTTTTCGAAAATTCGATACGCGGGCGGGCCGGACGGCCTGCCCCCTTTTTATTCCCAATCCTTCCACACGTCCGGGCAATAGCCCACGGTGGCGGCTTTCCCGTTGCGGACGATGGGGGTCCTGAGAAGGGACGGGTCCTCTAAGAGCTTGTCGATCTTGTCCTCGTCCCGGGCCAGATACCGTATCAGCTCCGCGCCCCTGGCCTTCTCATCCACCAGATTTTCCAGCCCCACGGCCCTTCTGACGGAGTCCAGCTCCCGGGGGCTGATGCCGTAGCGCAGAAGATCCACGGACTGGAACTTGATGCGCCGCTCCTTGAAATACCGCTCGGCCTTCTTGGTGTCGAAGCACTTGGATTTTCCGAATATCTGTATGTTCACGGCCCTCAGACCTCCATGATAACGGGCAGGACCATGGGCGAGCGCTTTGTCTTCTTATAGAGGTAGTCGGAAAGGCGCGATTTCATGGCCGTCTTGATGCTGGACCAGTCCTTGATGCGGCGGGCGTTGCAGTACTCGATGGCCTCCAGGGCCACGGCCTTCATCTCCTGCATCAGCTCATCCGCCTCCTTCACATAGACGAAGCCCCGGGTGATGATGTCCGGCCCGGACACCAGGCTCCCGTCGTAGCTGGACAGGCTGACCACCACCACCAGCATACCGTCCTGGGCCAGGTGCTTGCGGTCGCGGAGGACAACGCTCCCCACGTCGCCCACGCCGGTGCCGTCCACGAAGATCTTGCCGGAGGGCACCACGCCGCCCAGCTTGATGGAGCGGGCCCCCACCTCGATGACCCGGCCCAGATCGGCGATGACCACGTTCTTCTGGGGCACGCCCATGGATTTGGCCAGATCCGCGTGGATCTTCAGGTGCCGGTACTCCCCGTGGACGGGGATGAAGAATTTCGGCTTCACCAGCGCCAGCATCAGCTTCAGCTCCTCCCGGCAGGCGTGGCCGGAGGCGTGCAGAAGGGCGCTGCGCTCGTAGACCACCGTGGCCCCCTTGCGGAACAGCTCGTTGATGACCTCGGTGATGGAATTTTCGTTGCCGGGAATGGCCGAGGCGGAGATGATGATCTTGTCCCCCGGCATGATCTCCACCTGCTTGTGCTCGGAGAAGGCGATGCGGTGCAGGGCGCTCATGGTCTCGCCCTGGCTCCCGGTGGAGATGACCACCACCTTGTCCTTGGGCAGGCCCTTGATCTGGTTGATATCGATCAGGATCCCCTGGGGGATGTCCATGTAGCCCAGCTCCGTAGCCACCCGCAGGACGTTTTCCATGCTCCGGCCCGTGACGGCCACCTTGCGGCCGTATTTCCGGGCGCAGTTGATGACCTGCTGGAGACGGTGGACGTTGGAGGCGAAGGTGGTGACGATGATCCGCTCGTGGCAGTCCTGGAACTGCTTTTCAAAGTTGGCGGCCACCACGCTCTCGCTCAGGGAGAAGCCGGGGTTTTCCACGTTGGTGGAGTCGGACACCAGGGCCAGGACGCCCCGCTTGCCCAGCTCGCCCAGGCGCGCTAAGTCGATCATGCCGCCGTCGATGGGGGTGGTGTCGATCTTGTAGTCGCCGGTGTGGACGATGATGCCCACCGGCGTGCGGATGGCCAGGGCCACGGAGTCGGGGATGGAGTGGTTGACGTGGATGAATTCCACCTTGAAGCAGCCGATCCTGACCGTCTCCCCCGCCCGGACGGTGTTCAGCTTCACCTTGTCGGCGGTGCCGTGCTCGGTGAGCTTGATGTTCACCAGGGCGTTGGTGAGGGGGGTGGCGTAGACGGGCACCTCCATCAGCTCGTCCATGACGAAGGGCATGGCGCCGATGTGGTCCTCGTGGCCGTGGGTCAGGACGATGCCGCGGACGCGGCTCTTATTTTTGACCAGGTAGGAAATGTCGGGGATGACGGAGTCGATGCCGTACATCTCGTCGTCGGGGAAGCCGATGCCGCAGTCCACCACCATGATGTCCTGGCCGTACTCGTAGACGTACATGTTCTTCCCGATCTCGTTGAGGCCGCCCAGCGCGAAGATTTTCAGTTTTTCCTTTGTTGACACAAAACGATCTCCTTTTGAAAATATAAAATATGTAGTTTGGACACACCGCTATAAAGCTCAGGAGCGGGGATTTTCGGCCCTGAATCGCCGGAAAACCTTCGCCCTCTGAACCGCTATAGTACCGTATGTGTATATTTAAGCGCTCATAAGATGTTATGGCGCCAAAATCCTGTATAGGGATATTATACCATACCCGCCGCGCGGGGATGGTATAGCTGGCGGGAATCGAACCCACGCCGGTTTTCGGCGGCTGATTTGTGCCAGTACTTTGTCAAAAGCCTTGACAATACGCAAGTATTCTCTGTGGCTTTTTCCGCGTCCTGACGCAAATCAGCTCGCCGAAAACTGCAAGGCACTCCACGCGGAGCAATTTTCGAGGGATTTTTGCCGCGAAGGAGGAAGCCTCGGGTCCCCAATGCGATCAAAATCGCATTGGGAAAGGAGGAGCGAACCGTGCGCCTGAGGGCGAATACTTGGAGCCCGAGGTTAAGCCGGTTCCGCGACGACGCGGCAAGGCGACGACGACAAGGTAAAAAGCGCCGGAAAGGGCCCGCGTGGAGCGGCGTGGGTTCGACTCCCGTCAGCTATAATGTGCCATGTTTTTCGGTTCCCGGCGTCAGCCGGGGAGAAAAACGGCTTAAATCATATAGAATATCCGCCTCTGCGGATATTATACCCCGATTGGAGTATTTTAACACAATCACGCGCGTTTGTCAACAGCGCCCTTTTTGCCGGATAGGGGCGGCTTGCAGGGCGGCACGGCGACTGCGGATGCCATGGGATGCCAGGAGCGGATCGCGGCAAAGATTCGTGGGAAGGGCGCGGACTATGTACCGGGATCAGCCGGCCCGCCGCAGCTTGTCAAAAAACTCGAATTCGAACTTTTTTCCGGCGGCATGTACGTCGGAAAAAATCCCTTTTGTCGCCCAAGTGTGCTCCTTTGTGGCGCGCGCGGGGCGACAGCAGGGTGATTTTCACTGAATTTCGCAAAATTCAGCGAAAATCGCCCGCACGTTCCCTTTGTCGGAAAAAGCCCGTCAGGGCTTTTTCCGACATATCAGCTTTTGTCCCCCGGCTTGAAGATGACCGATACCAGGTACCCGAAGAACACCGCCGCGCCTACGCCGCCCGCCGCGGCGGTGAAGCCGCCGGTGAACGCGCCCAGGAGGCCCTTCTCCTCCACGGCCTTTTTGACGCCCTTGGCCAGGTTGTTTCCAAAGCCGGTCAGGGGCACGGTGGCCCCCGCGCCGGCCCAGTCGGCGAGGGGCTGGTAGAGGCCCAGGGCCCCCAGCGCCACTCCCGCCACCACAAAGGCGGTGAGGATGCGGGCCGGGGTGAGCTTCGTCTTGTCGATGAGGATCTGGCCGATGACGCACAGCGCCCCGCCGGCCGCGAAGGCCCTGACGTACTGCATGATGTCGAATTTCATAGCTTCCCCCTTATTTCGTCTTGGAGATGGCCACCGCGCAGGCGATGGAGGGGATACTCTCCCCCTGCATGGTGGTGGTGGGCGAGAGCAGCGCCCCCGTGGCGGTGAACAGGATCCTGTTCCAGCGGCCCTCCCGCATCCCGTTCAGCAGATATCCGCACAGCACGGTGGCGGCACAGCCGCAGCCGGAGCCGCCGGCGTGGACGTCCTGCTTCTTCCGATCGAAGATCAGAAGGCCGCAGTCGGTGTGCCGCTGGGCGATGTCCACGCCGTCGGCGGCGAAGAAATCGCACAGGATCTCGCTGCCGATGGCGCCCAGGTCGCCGGTGACGATGAGATCGTAGGCGTCCGGGCCCACGGACAGGTCCTCGAAGTGCTGCTTGATGGTGTCATAGGCCGCCGGGGCCATAGCCGCCCCCATGTTGTTGGCGTCGGTGACGCCGTTGTCCACGATCCGGCCGGGGGTCACATGGGTCACATAGGGCCCCGGCCCCTCCGCCGTCAGCACCGCCGCGCCGGAGCCGGTAACCGTCCACTGGGCAGAGGGCGGACGCTGGCCGCCGTACTCCAGCGGCGTGCGGAACTGGCGCTCGGCGGAGCAGAAATGGGAGCTGGTCACCGCCATAGTCGTGTCCGCAAAGCCCCCGTCGATGGTGAGGGCGGCCAGGGCCAGGCTTTCGGCCATGGTGGAGCAGGCCCCGTAGACCCCGAACATGGGGATGTTGGAATCCCGCACCCCGAAGGTGGTGCCCACACACTGGTTGAGAAGGTCGCCGCAAAAGACGCAGTTGACCTGGGCGTTGGACAGGGACGCCTTGGAGAGGGCCAGGCCCGACGCCTTTTTGACCAGAGCGCTCTCCGCCTTCTCCCAGGTTTTCTCGCCCAAAAAGGAGTCCTCGCTGATGAAGTCGAAGCTGTCCCGGAGGGGCCCGTCGCCCTCCTTTTTCCCCACCACGCAGGCGTGCCCGGCGAAGGAGGGGGGATTTTGAAGGGCAAAGGTCTGCTTTCCTGTCAGTTTTGATGCCATAGTTTTCACCCGCCGTTATGATTTTTCAACTCTATTTTTTCACGCCTTTCGCAAATCATGCACGGCGGCGCGATCAGGGCGCGGCCTTTGGCGAAAACGCCGGAGTTGTCCGGCGATTCACCTTTTAAATTCAGAGAGAAAACGGTTGACAGAAGGGGTCAAAAAGTGTTATCCTACGCACAATATAAGCGAAAAAACGGAGGAGAAACTATGGCGTATTATTACAGTGAACCGTCCCGTACCTTCAGCGAATATCTTCTCGTCCCCGGCTACTCCGGCCCCAACTGCATCCCCGACAACGTCAGTCTCCGCACTCCCCTCGTCAAGTTCAAAAAGGGCGAGGAGCCGGCTATCTCCATGAATATCCCCATGACCTCCGCCATCATGCAGGCCGTCTCCGACGACAGGATGGCCGTGGCCCTGGCCCGTGAGGGCGGCGTCAGCTTCATCTACGGCTCCCAGACCGTGGAGGACCAGGCCGCCATGGTGGCCCGCGCCAAGGCCTACAAGGCGGGCTTCGTCATCTCCGATTCCAACGTGAAGCCCACCGCCACCCTGAACGAGATGCTGGCCATCGTGGAGCGCACGGGCCACAGCACCGTGGCCGTCACCGAGGACGGCGGCCCCAACGGCAAGCTCCTGGGCATGGTCACCCGCCGGGACTACCGGCTCTCCCGCATGACGGGCCTGGAGACGGTGGAGAGCTTCATGACCCCCCTGGACAAGCTGGTCACCGCCCCCGCCTCCACCACCCTCAAGGAGGCCAACGACATCATCTGGGAGCACAAGGTCAACACCCTGCCCATCGTGGACGATCAGGGCGGGCTCATCTATTTCGTCTTCCGCAAGGACTACGACTCCCACAAGGAAAACCCCCTGGAGCTGCTGGACGCGGGCAAGAAGTACGTGGTGGGCGCGGGCATCAACACCCGCGACTACGCCAAGCGCGTCCCCGCCCTCATCGAGGCCGGAGCGGACGTGCTGTGCATCGACTCCTCCGAGGGCTTCTCCGAGTGGCAGCGGATGACCATCAACTGGATCCGCGAGCACTACGGCGACGCCGTGAAGGTGGGCGCGGGCAATGTGGTGGACGCGGAGGGCTTCCGCTTCCTGGCCGAGGCCGGGGCTGACTTCGTGAAGGTGGGCATCGGCGGCGGCTCCATCTGCATCACCCGGGAGCAGAAGGGCATCGGACGCGGCCAGGCCACCGCCCTCATCGACGTGTGCGCCGAGCGGGACAGGTATTTTCAGGAGACCGGCGTCTACGTCCCCGTCTGCTCCGACGGCGGCATCGTCCACGACTACCACTTTACCCTGGCCCTGGCCATGGGCGCGGACTTTTTGATGCTGGGCCGGTATTTCGCCCGGTTCGACGAGTCCCCCTCCCGCCGGGTCAGCATCGGCGGCAACTACATGAAGGAGTACTGGGGCGAGGGCTCCAACCGCGCCCGCAACTGGCAGCGCTACGACCTGGGCGGCAAGGAGGGCATGGCCTTTGAGGAGGGCGTGGACTCCTACGTCCCCTACGCCGGGTCCCTCCACGACAACGTGGCCCTGACCCTCTCCAAGGTCCGGCACACCATGTGCAACTGCGGCGCCGTGACCATCCCCGAGCTTCAGCAGAAGGCCAAGCTGACCCTGGTCTCCGCCACCTCCATCGTAGAGGGCGGCGCCCACGACGTGGTGCTGAAGGAGAACACCGTCAACGGCGGGAAGAAATAAAAGGTGTCCGCTTGACCCTGACGGGGGTTTATAAGGTGTCCGCCCTATAGGCGGACGGGGATTTGCTTTCTTCTCTTTTGTGTTGACAAAAGAGAAGAAAGCAACAAAGAAGAGAAAAACAACGGGGCAGGGATCGTTACCCTGCCCCTTTCATATCCGCGCGTCCTTTGTTACGAATGGTCTCTGCTTCTAACGCGCTTAGCCGCTCACAGCTCAGTTAACGAACCCATCACTTCTATTTAACCCGCGCTGGTGCGGCTGTGATTATATGGTACTGTGTGGGCCGATGACCACATAGGCCCACACGCCGCACCGCCGACTTCCTTTTGTACGGGCCGGACACCTGGCCGGCCCATGTATCGACTTCCCGACGCACTAATTACAACGCCGTACGGGCCGCCGCCCACGGCGGCCCACGAATTCCTGAAAAACCATCGTACAACCTTGTAGGGGCCGCCTCTTCAGGCGGCCCGTCGTGTTCCCGCATATTTTTCCTCCAACGCCGTACGGGCCGCCGAGGGCGGCGGCCCCTACGGCGTCTAACGATAATTTTCCGGGAATTCGGCATGCGGGCCGGCCAGTGTCCGGCCCGTACAGGTTTAGACGCAGCGTTGAAAATTACCGCACGATCAAAGCCGCAGCAGCGCGGGTAAAATAGGAACGAAAGCTTTGATAATAGAGCGGTGAGCGGCTAAGCGAGTTAAACGCCGAGACAATGCGGGGCCCCCATCGGGCTGTTGCCCGATGGGGAAAGGAGGAGCGAACCGTGCGCCTGAGGGCGAATACTTGGAGCCCGAGGTTAAGCCGGTTCCGCGACGACGCTACCGCACGGATATGAACGGGACCATAGGCATTGACCATTGCCGCGGCAGCCGTCCCGCCGAAATAAAGCTTGGGCCCGGTTCACCACCGGGCCCAAAAATTGTTTTTCTCCTCTTTGTTACTTTCTCCTCTTTTGTCAACACAAAAGAGGAGAAAGTAAGTTTTTCCCCGCCCTTGTAAAGGCGGGATCCCCACGCTCTGTCAGGGCGTACCCCCGCCGCCCGTGGTGGGCGGCACCCCCCGCCGGGGTCAGGCAAACAGCTTCCCGCTCAGCAGATTCCTTGTCATCCCGCTGAGCCTGTCCACCGCCAGGCCCTGATCGGTGGTCAGCCACATGTGCATCAGCTCATAGGTCACCCCGGCCAGGGACGCCTTTATGTACGGCAGCTGCCATTCCTCGCACCGGAACATTCCGTTCAGCGCCTGGGTGTCCTCCACAAAAAACGCCCGGTTGCAGTCCTGAAAGAGAACCCCCAGCCCCTGCCGGAAGAGCAGGGACAGGAAATCCCGGCTGTCCCCCCAAAAGAGGAAGTAGTCGATGAGCAGCTCCTCCGGCTCCGGCGGCGAGACGGTCAGCTTGTCCTGATACCGCTGAAAGAGGCCCTTCAGGAGGTACACCAAAATGTCCTCCTTTTTCTGAAAATTCGTGTAGAACGTCTGCCGGGAAAGCCCCGCCCGCTCGGTCAGATCCGAGACGGTGACATCCTTGAAGGGCTTGTACATCATCAGCTTGAGAAGCGTCTCCGACAACGCGTTTTTTGACCGTATCGCCATGGGATTTTCGTATTTTCGCTCCAGCATACCGCGCCTCCTGGCCATATTTGGTAAATTAAGGTCATTTTCTTTGACAATTGTAATAGATTTTACGCCGATTGTCAAGTTTTTTTCATGGACCCCGCCAACATTTTAACACCGGTCAGTACGCAAAAGATGCCGAAAAGCCGCCGCAAAAGCGAAGGCTCCACCCCCGCAGCGAAAAAGGCCGCCGCGGCCGCCGTGACCGTCCCGGGGATCGCCGCCCACAGCACAGCCTTCTTCTCCACCAGCCCGTTTTTCAGGTGGGAGATCACCGCCGAAGCGGACGTGGGCAGGAAATAGACCAGGTTGATCCCCTGGGCCGCCGCCTGCCCCAAACCGGCGACCTGGGTCATCCACAAAAGCAGCAGCGACCCGCCGCCGATGCCGTACCCGGACAGCACCCCGCACACCAGCCCCGCCAGACCGTTCAAAACCCTCATGCCAGCACGTTCCTCAGGCCCCCGAAGAGGATGAGCAGGGCGAAGGCCCGCACCAGCAGCTTCGGCGGCACCCTCTTAAAGCTGAGGCCGGAGAGGACGCCTCCCACCAGTCCCCCCAACAGGAACGGCCACGCCGCTCCAAGGTCGATCCCGCCCCTGCAAAAATAGGCCGCCGCGGACACCGCGCACAGGGGGAGCATCACCGCCACCGATGTGGCGAAGGCCCTGGCGTCCTCCAGCTTGATCCAGCCCCGCAGCAACGGCACCAGCGCCATACCGCCCCCGCCGCCGAAAAAGCCGTTGAGTACCCCCGTTACCGCCCCCGTCACCAGGAGCTTCAGCTTCAAACCCTTCTCTACTTCCATAGCTTTATATATCCCTTTGTATTCATCTGATTCAGGAGCATCAACCCGAAGGGAAAGAGCGCCATCCCCGCCACCCCGCACAGCTGAAAGCCCGTGTACATGGCCAGGAGCGCCGCCGCCGGCGCCACGCCGAACTGATCCCCGATGAGCTTCGGCTCCAAACATTGACGCACCAGCGTCACAATGAGGTACGTGATCAGAAGGCCCGACGCCCTGGCCGTATCCCCGCCCAGAAAGCTGACGGCGGCCCAGGGCAGAAGCACGATCCCCGCCCCGAACACCGGCAGGGCGTCGATGAGGGCCGTCAGCAGGGCGATGACCGCGCCGTACTCCACCCCGATCACCGTAAAGGCCGCCGTCAGCTGGGCAAAGGTGATGCCCACCAGCGCCGCCTCGGCCCGGAGCCACCGGCCCACCCCATCCAGCAGATCCTCCTTGACACTGTGGACCGTTTTCCGCATCCTGTCCGGCACCTGCCTGGCCAGGAACGCCTTGACAGAGGGAAAGCCGGCGCTTAAGAAAAACGCCCCGATGACGTAGGTGGCCACGGCCAGGATGGTCCCCGGCGCGCCGGCGGCGGCGCTCTGGAGACGTCCCAGCGCCCACTCGGACAGCCGCGCCGGGATCTGGGCCGCCCGCTCCCCGGCGGCCTCCAGGGCGTCCTCCATGTACCCCCGCGCCCCCTCCGGCACGGCGGCGGTGACCCGCCGGAAAACGTCCTCCACCCGCTCCAGCACCTGGGGCAGGCCGGCGGTGAGCCGGGGCAGGGCCTCCAAAAGCCCCGCCGCTTCGTCCAGGAGCCGCACCACCACCAGAAGGAAGAACCCCACCAGAGACGAGAGCACCGTCAGCACGCACAGCACCGAGGCGATCCCCCGCCGCAGATGGCATTTCTCCGAGAAAAATTCCACCGCCGGCTCGCACAGCGCCGCCGTCAAAAAGGCCAGCAGAAAGGGCCAGAGCGCCGGCAGCAGGAGCTTCACAAAGAGCACCGTCCCCAGCACCGCCAAAGCGCCGGTCAACGCCCACCGGACCGTCTTTTTGACCCCCGTTTCCACCCGTTTCCCTCCTCGTATAATAAGATTTGACAGGAATTTTGTAAGTGTTATCTGTCATTCACTCCGGAAAAACCAGCAGGCAAAGGGATACCCGTGGTACAATGGCTGTAGGACAGCAGGGACAAGTTCTTATTCCTCCCGTTGCGCCGCAAGGCGGCTTCATGCAAAGTCAGTCCCCCTGGACCGGAAGTAAGCTGCAAACTCATTAGCTGTTTGCCGGAAGCAAGACCGCCCTTTCAGCAGTGAGGGCTTTCGCATCGGCTCGCTCCGGAATGATTCTAATAAGCGAGGTTGCTGACGCTCCGGTTACCATGGGTATCCCTTTGCCTGCTGGTCCTGAAATCCCACTGCGGGGAGGTGAAAATTATGGATCCACTTTACGTTGGCATTGATGTGGGAAGCAGAAACAACGTGGCTTACCTCATGAGACCGGACGGCAGCAAGTATGGCAGCTTCTCTTTACAAAACAACCGGGGCGGTGCTAAACTGCTGACAGAGAAGATCGTGTCGGCGATGGGGGCTATGGGGCTCCGCGATGTGGTCATCGGCATGGAGTCCACCTCGGTCTACGGAGACAGCCTGGTATACGCGCTCCGGGAGGATGGTCGACTGGGCCAGTTCCAGAAAAAGCTCCATGTCCTCAATCCCAAGCAGGTCAGAAAGTTCAAGGAAGCCTACCCGGACCTGCCCAAGAACGACTTTGTGGACGCCTTCGTCATCGCCGACCATCTCCGGTTCGGAAGGATCGGGAAGGAGGTCTACATGGACGACTACCGCTACAAAGCGCTCCAGACACTGACCAGGGCCAGATTCTACGCGGTCCAGAATCTCACACGGGAGAAACAGCGCTTCGCCAACTACTTATTCCTCAAGTGCTCCGGCATCGCCCAGGCCAGCGACATTCCGAATACCAGCGCCACCACTCTGTCCCTTATGGAACATTTTGAAACCGCTGACGACTTGGCTAATGCCAAACTCGATGAGCTTGCCTCGTTTGTCTCCGAAGCCGGACACGGCCGGTTTGCTGACCCGGAGGCCACTGCCAAGGCCATTCAAGCCGCTGCCAAAGGCTCCTACCGGCTGCCCAAGACGGTAAACGATTCGGTGAACCAGGCCATGTCCGTCTCCATCGCCGCCATGCGCGCCCTGGAGAGCCAGATCAAAACGCTGGACAAGGCCATCGAGCAGCAGTTTGAGATCATCCCTAACACGTTGACCTCCATTCCCGGCATCGGTAAGGTCTACTCCGCCGGCATCATCGCCGAGATCGGCGACATCAACCGGTTTCAGTCCCAGGCCTCTGTCGCCAAGTACGCCGGCCTTGTCTGGACCCAGCACCAGTCCGGTGAGTTTGAGGCCCAGCACACCCAACTCATCAAGTCCGGCAACCGTTTCCTCCGCTACTACCTGCTGGAAGCCGCCAACTCCGTGAGAAGATGCGACTCCGAGTTTCGGCGCTACTACGACCTCAAATTCAAGGAGGTCAACCAGTTCCAGCATAAACGCGCACTCGCTTTGACTGCCAGAAAACTGGTTCGGCTTGTCTTTCGACTGCTGAAGGACAACCGCCTGTATATCCCGCCGGAGGGCTGAGCATTCGCTCTCCCCTTTGACGCTGCCAGCCCTGTTTCAAAAATCCGCAGGGGCAGGGCTTGGATTGGTGTTGCCTTTTTCCCTAGTTACTACTCTTTTGGGGTACTTCTTTCGCAAATTTTCTCTTATTGCATTCTTGACTTCACACCATTAGACTCTGTCCGCCCCGGCAGGCGGCCGTATGGCCGTTTTGTGAAAATTGACATTTTTCCGGCCCGATTTCCGCCGATTTTTCGCTTTTGCAGAATAAATAATCTGTTGCGCCCGGAAAAGTAATGTGGTATTATAAAGAATGCGTGACGGCAGTTTGCCGCCGCCGCTCCCGAAAGGAAACCTACTCTATTTTTTGACCCGCTGTGGGAACTATTCACTTTGGAAAGGGGAACCGGCATGGTAAATATCGCCATACTTGGCTTTGGGACCGTCGGCTCCGGCGTGGCGGAGGTCATGGCCGAGAACGCCCAGAGCATCGCCCACAACGCCGCCGAGGAGATCGGCGTCAAATACATTCTGGATGTCCGGGATTTCCCCGGCTCCCCCTTCGCCGGCAAAATGATCCGCGATTTCAGCCTCATCGAGTCCGACCCGGACGTGCAGGTGGTGGTGGAGACCATCGGCGGCGTGGGGGCGGCCTACGAATTTACGAAACGGGCCCTGCTGGCCGGCAAGAGCGTGGTCACCTCCAACAAGGAGCTGGTGGCCACCCGCGGCCATGAGCTGCTGGAGATCGCCCGGCAAAAAAACGTCAACTACCTCTTCGAGGCCAGCGTAGGCGGCGGCATCCCCATCATCCGCCCCATCACCCAGTGCCTGACCGCCAACGAGTTGGACGAGATCTACGGCATTTTGAACGGCACCACCAACTACATCCTCACCCGGATGATCACCGACGGCGCCCCCTTCGGGGAAATTTTGAAGGACGCCCAGCGCCTGGGCTACGCCGAGGCCGACCCCACCGCCGACGTTGAAGGATATGACGCGGCGCGGAAAATATGTATTCTGGCGGATCTGTGCTTCGGCAAAAGCGTGGCCCCGGAGAAGATCTCCGTGGAGGGCATTTCGGGCGTGACGCTGGAGGATGTGGAGTACGCAAGACGCCTGGGGTATAAGATCAAGCTCTTAGGCCGGGCCTACCGCCTCCCCGGCGGACACATCACCGCCTATGTGGCCCCCCATCTCATCTCCAAGACCAGCCTGCTCTCCAACGTGGACGGCGTCATGAACGGCATCGTGGTCCACGGCAACGCCCTGGGCGAGTGCATGTTCTACGGCGCGGGCGCGGGCAAGCGGCCCACCGCCAGCGCGGTGGTGGCCGACGTGATCGACGCGGTGAAGCACCGCAAGGCCCGCAAATACCTGGGCTGGGACGAAGCGGAGCCCGATTACCTGGTGGACGCCCGGGACGTGAAGACCCGCTGGTATGTCCGCACCGGTTCCGGCCTTACGGCCATCGGCCGCGCCTTCGGAGACGTGCGCCTCATCAGCTACCCCGGCGAATACCCCGGCGCGGGCCCCGGCGAGTACGCCTTCGCCACGGAGGACCTGACGGGCCGGGAGCTCACCGCCAAATGCGCGGGCATGGAGATCCGCAGCCGGTTCCGCATCCTGTGAGGGCTGAATAGAATAGACAGGAAGCGAAGAACGCTTCAGGTACTCATATCGGACAGATTTTCATAATAAGGAGGCCTCTTATGGCACTCATCGTACAAAAATTCGGCGGAAGCTCCGTGGCCGACGTGGAGAAGGTCCGCCGCGTCGCCGGGATCATCTCGGAATGCTACCGCGCCGGCAACGACGTGATCGTGGTGCTCTCCGCCCAGGGCAAGACCACCGACGGGCTCATCGCCAAGGCGCTGGAATACAACCCCCGCCCCTCCAAGCGGGAGATGGATATGCTCCTCAGCACCGGCGAGCAGCAGTCCGTGGCCCTGTGCGCCATGATGCTCAACTCCATGGGCGTCCCCGCCGTCAGCCTCACCGGCTGGCAGGTGGATTTCAAGACCAATACCAACTACTCCAACGCCTCCATCAAGTCCGTGGGCTCCGAGCGCATCCGCAAGGAGCTGGACGGCAGGCGCGTGGTGCTGATCACGGGCTTCCAGGGCATCAACAAGTATGACGATATCACCACCCTGGGCCGGGGCGGCTCCGACACCTCGGCGGTGGCCATCGCGGCGGCCATGCACGCGGATCTGTGCCAGATCTACACCGACGTGGACGGCGTCTACACCGCCGACCCCAACAAGGTCAAGGGCGCCAAGAAGCTGGACGAGATCACCTTCGACGAGATGCTGGAGCTGGCCAGCATGGGCGCCAAGGTGCTCCACAACCGCTCGGTGGAGATGGCGAAACGATATAACGTGGACCTGGAGGTGCTCTCCAGCTACGAGAGAAAACCCGGTACAAAAGTCAGGGAGGTAAAGAAATTGGAACAGGTAGAAGTCAGCGGCGTCGCCAAGGACGTCAACGTGGCGCGTTTCACCCTTGTGGGCATCAAGGACGAGCCCGGTATCGCCTTTAAGATCTTCCGCATCCTCGCCAACGAGCGGATCAACGTGGACATCATCATCCAGTCCCTGGGCCGCGACGGCAACCAGGACGTGACCTTCACCGTCACCCGCGCCGACGCCGAGGCCGCCAGGGAGTGCCTGGAGCGCAGCGCCGATTCCCTGGGCTATCAGAAGCTGGACCTGGACACCCACGTGGCGAAAATCAGCATCGTGGGCGCCGGGATGCTCATGACCAGCGGCGTGGCCGTGAAGATGTTCGACGCCCTGGCGAAGAAAAAGATCAACATCAAGATGATCTCCACCAGCGAGATCAAGGTCTCCGTCCTGGTGGACGAGGACGACGCCGACAAGGCCGTCCAGGCCGTCCACGATAAATTCTTCGGGGATTGAGCTCTGTTCCCGTCGGGGGTTATAAGGTTTCCGCCCTTATGGGGCGGAGGGTGATTTGCGTTTCTCCTCTTTTGTGTTGACAAAAGAGGAGAAAGCAACAAAGAGGAGAAAAACAACGGGGCAGGGATCGTTACCCTGCCCCATTCATATCCGCGCGTGACGTTGACGCATTGTCTCAGCGTCTAACCCGCTTAGCCGCTTACCGCTCTATCCATGAGGTGTGATGTCCTCTTTCAGGCCGCGCTGCTGCAGTGGGTAACGTGTGGTGTTCGAAAACATCGTTTCTGTTTCCGTACGGGCCGGACACCGGCCGGCCCGGCGCACCATCAAATTCCACGAAAATCCACTCCATCGCCGTAAGGGCGGCCGTCCCCGGCGGCCCATCGAATTCCGGCGCATTTCGTTATACGCACCCGTACGGGCCGGACACCGGCCGGCCCGACGCACCCCGAATTCCCCGAAAATCCACCTCCCAACGCCGTACGGGCCGCCGCCCTCGGCGGCCCAT
>CANRMY010000006.1 GCA_947631845.1 uncultured Oscillospiraceae bacterium
GCCGCTGGTTCCCCCTGTACATTGTTTCACAGTGTTTGGGTGAAGAAAAGATGCGGGGTGGGTTGACGGTTACGTATCAGTTTTGTTTGTTGTGCTTCTTTACCGTATATGAGCATTGTCACAAGGGATATCCCCGATATGGTCGTCGCCGCGGGGAACCCCTGCCGCGTCCTCCGCACCGTCACGGAGGCTGACCGCCGGTATCTTTTCAAAAGGGAAGAGATCGACGATGAGGCCTGGGAAATAATCTCCCGCAAGCCGAATGACTGATCAATCAAAGGCAAGCAAAAAAGCCGCGCCAAAAAATGGCGCGGCTTTAAGTATATATGAAAAAATCAACTTCAAAACCCCGGTAGTCAATTCTCAAAAATTAGTAGTCAAACAGTAGTCAACGGCGCAATTTTTTCACTCTCTGCAAATCCGAAACATTTAGCGCCGCAAGGGGTTTGACCGCAATCGCTCATACAATCGCCTGAAACGTCGGAGTCTGACACTCTATCCAGCTGAGCTACGGGCGCATTTGGTTGACGCAAGTAGTAATATAACAGATTCGCACTGAAATTTCAAGAGCAAATCGGATTTTTGGAAGAGAATTTTTGCCGTCTTATATTTCCGTGGGTTGCATTTCAAAGAGAAGCAGCCAAACAACAGTCAGGAATATGTTCCCGAAAACGGCTTTCCATTATTATACCGGTCCTCCCGATATTCCCCCGGAGTGAGGCCGGTTTGGGCTTTGAAGACGCGGGTGAAGTGGCTCTGGGAGGAGAAGCCCAGGTAATTGCTGATGGTGAGCAGACTGCGGTCAGTATACCGGAGCAGGTGCTTTGCCTCGTTGATCTTGACCTGTTGGATGAAATCCGTCAGATCGATGCCCTGCTCCTTTTTGAAACGTGTGGACAGATAGCTTCGGCTGAGATGCAGCGCCTGGGCGACATCCTCTGTTCGGATGGGGTCAGACAGATGGTGCTGTACGTATGAAGCGATTTTTTTGGCCAACTCCGATCGGGCGTCAAGGTCATTGATGTACGCTACTTGCCTTGTAAAATTGCGGACCATACCAAGCTGGAGGTTGACAATAGAATCCAGCGACGACAGCCGCTCGCATTTTTTGATGTAGGAATCGCTAAGGCGCATAGCGTCTTCCACATCCATACCGCCCTCAATGGCGGCCCGCGACACTAAAGTTGTGGTAACGGTGAAGATATTCTTCTCTTGACGGAGCGCGTCCGGGGCAATCTGTCCGGGCTTCACGGCGGGGGCGTGGGAGGTCCATTCTTCTAACCGCTCTATATCGCCGCCGCGAACCAGAGATAGCATCTCCTGTTCGATCTGATAGGCATGGTAGGCATCTACAGAGCCTCCCGGCGCAGGCTCGTCAAAAGTTCCGCGTGTCTGCTCCTCCGTGGCCTGACGGCGGAGGGCCGCCTGCTCCAGGTCGGTCACCCGTAAGTCGCCGTGTCCGAGCCTCTCGCCACAAATCATGTAGTTGACCATACACAGGATCTCCAAGAGAAAATCCAGCGGCAAAGGAATGATGGCACCGAGGGAAGCAACAAACTGTTCGACCTCACCACGGGGCACGTCCAAGTCGAAGGCCAGACGGCGCAGCTCCGCCGGCGTGCGGGGAATCTGACGGCAGGGACCCATGACAACAGCATGCTCCCTGACATGGATCACACCGTAAAAGTCGAAGTCCCCGGTGATAAAATACCCCACATGATCTTTTGACGCAAGGACCTGTCTCTCATGAGGCAGGATCGGATCAACAGGGAGGGGCATCACACTGTTAAAAGATGTCTTCTGGCCCCGCTCATAAATGCGGACCGGCACACTGGACAATCTGCTGATGGCGCGACAGAGATAGGGATAGTCTATGGTTGCCACGATCCATACCTCCTTCTGGCAGCGGCCTTATGAAGTTAGAACAATTTTACCATAAATCAAACAACAATGCAAGAAAAGTTTGTGCAGAACCGATATAATAACAACATGGTAGAGACTATTCTACAAAAAATGAGAAGGGGATGTCTGAGGCATGAAAACAAGTAAGCTGCTTGGAGGGAAGCTCTTTTCTTCCGGGGTAAATGGCGAGAATGTCACGGCGCGGGAGCGGTGGTTGGGGTATCTCATCGGCCCGGCCGGAGCCCTGCTCTTAAACGCGGTGCTGGCCACGTACCTCAACGTTTACTACACCGATGTGCTGAAGCTGACTACCGTGTGGGGCGGCGCTTTTTTGGCTGTGTTCCCGGTGGTATCCAAGGTCATCGACGCCATCACCAACGTGATCATGGGGTACATCATTGACCGCACCCGTACCGCCCAGGGCAAAGCGCGGCCGTGGCTGTTGCTGAGCGCCCCGTTGGTTGCCGTTTCCGGCATCCTCCTGTTCACTGTGCCCAGCGGAAACGAGACGGTCCAGGTCATCTGGGTGATGCTCAGCTATAACCTGTTTGCCGGGTGTGCCCTTCCTTCCCTGTTGCGACAAGGACGGGAACGTGACCGAGGAATCACTCCGCGGAGCGGTAAAGCTTGCCGGGAGCGCAAAGACGGCTGTGGTAGTGGCCGGCTTGCCGGATCGCTATGAGTCCGAGGGCCTGGACCGGGACAACATGGCTATGCCGGAGGGCCACAACCGCATGATCGAGGCCGTTTGCGCGGCCAATCCCAATACCGTGGTGGTTCTGCTGGGCGGCAGTCCCATGGAGCTGCCCTGGTTCGACAAGGTAAAAGCCGTGCTGTACATGGGCCTGTCCGGTCAGGCGGGCGGTCAGGCGGCCGCGGACCTGCTCACCGGGAGGGCAAATCCCTCCGGCAAGCTCACCGAGAGTTGGCCTGTGCAGTATGACGACGTTGCCGGTAAGGACACCTTCGGTGTGTACCACCCGGAGTACCGGGAGAGCATATATTTGGGCTACCGCTATTATGACAAGGCCGGGGTGGACGTGCGGTTCCCCTTCGGCTTCGGCCTCAGCTATACGAATTTTGCGTACAGCGATTTGAAGCTCGAAGGGCGCACCGTAACGGCCACCGTCAAGAACACCGGCACGGTGTTTGGCGCGGAGGTGGTGCAGCTCTATGTGGCCCCGCCCCAGGACGGACCTCACCGCCCGCTGCGGGAGCTGAAACGCTTTGCACGGGTGGAGCTGGAGCCGGGGGAAAGCAAAACAGTCTCCTTCACACTGGACGACCGCTGCTTTGCCATTTGGGACAGCGGCTGGAAAACGCCTGCAGGAACCTATGAAATCGAACTTGCCGCCTCCAGCCGGGATGTGCGGCTGCGCGGCGAGGTACAAATCTCCGGGGAACGCATCCCTGCCCCCGCGTGGCAGGCGGGGAGCTGGTATGAAAAGCCCCACGGTGCGCCATTCCGCGCTGACTGGGAAAAGGCCATGGGGCGCCCCATGCCACCCTTGCCGGGGCCGAAAAAGGGCAGCTACACATTGGACAACAGCAGTATGGAGATGAAGGACCATTCCCTCATCATGAAGATCATGTACTCCGTCACCGAGAACATCATCGCCAAGAGCTTTGGTGGAAAAAGAGATTTGTCAAATCCCGCATTCAAGATGATGGTCATCTGTGCCACAGACTGTCCCATCCGCGCCTCTGCAATCAATGCCGGCGGCGCACTGAGCGACGCAGTTGCCAAGGGGCTGGTGGAGATAGCCAACGGCCATTTTCTCCGAGCGATAGGGATGATGATCAGAGGGTGAAAGAAAATTGCTTTTCTGACAGAAGAACCGCAAGGCGTCCTGATAATTGATGCCGCCGTTTCGGACCATTTGAAGCATGGCCCGCTCCGCTAAATAGATTTCCGTTCTGTCACGCTTTACCGGAGCCGGGATCGGAGGCGGCTGTTGTTTTCCTCTTCGTGCGGAATGGCAATTTTTAATATTTCTCAAACAAAACACAAAAGTTTCGGAAATATCCATTGTGTACAATACCTCCAAAAGGCGGACTCTCGCCTGTACTCAGATTTTGGAGGCATGGTATAATGAAAAAGAAAAGCTTTGTGACCCTGATCATGAGCGTCATCGGCGGGCTCCTGTTCGCCCTGGGGATGTGTATGGCTTTGCTCCCGGAGTGGGACGCGCTGACGGAGGGCATTATTGTGGGCGCCATCGGCGCGGTGATTTTGCTGGCGATGGCGCTTGTCCGCCGGAAGATGGACGGCAAGCCCATGATCGTCCTGAACGGCAAGACCGCTGGGACGGCGCTTTTAGCCGTTGCCGGCGCCATCGTCTTGGGCGTGGGGATGTGCATGGTCATGGTGTGGGATATGCTCATCTGGGGCATCGCCGTCGGCATCGTGGGAATCGTCCTGCTGCTGTGCCTGATTCCCATGGTCAAGGGACTGAAATGATTCAGGAGGTAGAAATCATGGCAGCATCGAAGCTCGAAAAGGCAAATGAAAAAATCGCCGGCGCGGTAGTTGGCGGGTACAAGAAGATCGAGAGCGGCGTCACCGGGGCCTTCAAAAAGGTCGAGGACGGATTTGTGGAAAAATTCCTTGCCCACGAGGGCGAGACCGTGGAGGACGCGGAAAAGCGTCTCCGTGAGGAACAGTCTCAGCGCGAAGCCGCCGGAAAACAGTAGATCCCCTCACGCGCCGCGCGGCTTTCTCCGCGCGGCGCATATTTTTTAAAAAATGATTGAAAACACCAAAACGCAAACAAAACGTTAACATTTGTGTGTTATCATAAGAAAAAACGCAAGGGGGCCTGTCCATGTTTCAAATCTTGGTGGTGGAGGACGAAAGGGACTTAAACCGCACGGTCTGTTCCTTCTTGAATAACAACGGGTATCAGGCGGAGGGGTGTCTGGACGCCAACGAGGCCTATGAGGCCATGTATCAGAGTACCTTCGATCTGATCGTCTCCGACATCATGATGCCCGGTATCGACGGTTATGAGTTCGCGCAAACGGTGCGGAGCCTCAACGAGGACATCCCCATCCTTTTTATGACGGCGCGGGACGATCTGGCCTCCAAGCAGAGGGGCTACCGTATCGGGATCGACGATTACATGGTCAAGCCCATCGACTTAGACGAGCTGTTGCTGCGCATCGGGGCCCTCCTGCGGCGGGCCAGGATCGCCGCCTCCCACAAGCTGGAGATCGGCAAGCTCCGGCTGGATATGGACCAGCGCACGGCGGAATACGACGGCGAGGAGATCCCCCTGACGGCGCGGGAATTCAACATCCTCTATAAGCTCCTAAGCTATCCCGGCAAGACCTTCACCCGCACCCAGCTCATGGACGAGTTCTGGGACGCGGACACCGACACCGCGCCGCGGGCGGTGGACGTGTACATGACGAAGCTCCGGGGGAAGTGCGGGAAATGCGCGGAATTTGAGCTCAGGACCGTCCACGGCCTGGGCTATAAGGCGGTGATTTTGTGACAGGCGCAAAGCGGCACGGGGCGCTTGGCTATTTTATCGCGTTTTTCCTCCTGACGGCCTTTGTCATCACCTCCTCCATGCTGCTCTTTCTCAATTATTTCGCACGCAGCGCGGGGGTGGAGTTCACCCCGGAAAATCTCTTTACCGCCGCTGTGGTGACCTTTGGAAACGCCGTGTTTCTGGCCTTGATTTGCACCGCCGTGGACATCCTGCGGCGGCGAATCATGGTTGGGCGGCCCGTCCGGGCCATCGTGGAGGCCGCCCGGGCGGTGACGCGCGGCGATTTCTCGGCCAGGATCAGCCCAAAAGCCGCCGTGGGCGCCTCCGACGGCTTCCAGGAAATCATCGACTGCTTCAACACCATGGCGTCGGAGCTCTCCGGCGTGGAGACCTTGCGGACGGACTTCATCGCCAACGTGTCCCACGAGCTGAAAACGCCCCTGGCCGTCATGCAAAACTACGGCACCATGCTCCAAAGCCCGGATCTGACGGAGGAACAGCGGGTGGAGTACGCCAAGGCCGTCACGGAGCAGTCCCGCCGTCTGGCGGATCTGATCACGAACATTTTGAAGCTGAACCGGCTGGAAAACCAGCAGATCTACCCCGAATCAAAGAGATACAACCTGGGCGAGCAGCTGGCCGAGTGCCTGCTGAGCTTTGAGGACACCTGGGAGAAAAAGAGCATCGACATCGAAACGGACCTGGAGGAAGAGGTATTCGTAGAATCCGACGGCGAGCTTCTGTCCTTGGTGTGGAACAACCTCTTTTCCAACGCCCTGAAGTTCACCGACCCCGGCGGCACGGTGTCCGTGACGCTGAAAACCGAGGGGGATCTTGCCGCCGTCCGGGTATCCGATACAGGCTGCGGCATCCCGCCGGAGGTAGGCCGTCACATCTTTGAGAAATTCTACCAGGGCGACACCTCCCGCGCCACCCAGGGCAACGGCCTGGGGCTGGCGCTGGTGAAGCGGGTGGTGGACATCGTGGGCGGAGAAATAACCGTTGAGAGCGAGGCCGGGCGGGGGAGTACCTTCACCGTAAAGCTCAGGAGGGCGGCATGAAAAAAACGCTCCGCCGTTTGCGCTCCACCGCCTTTTGGAGCAGATACAGGTCGGATGTTCATTTTCAAAACAGGATATCCCTCCATGTGGGCCTGACCGTCAACCTGGCCTACATCGTTCTGAAGCTGATCATGGGCGTCTGTTACCGCTCCGCCTGGTTCCTCTCCCTGGCGGTCTACTACCTCCTGCTGGCGGTGATGCGTCTGTCCCTGCTCCGCGGTACGCCGGAAAACGGCGAGGCCGCTGCGTCCGCCTGCCGCCGCGGCCCGTCAACGCAGAATAGGCTCCCCCTGCCGGAGACAGCGAAAAAACGCCGCCGGGGCAGGGGGAGCTTTCTTTTTTTGTGAAAGCGGCTTCCAATTGAATTGATTCTGTGTTATGATAAAGAGCAGATCATTCAGGAGGCGCGGCATGAAAACATATTTACGCACGGTCAACTATTACGAGACGGACAAGATGGGGGTGGTGCACCACTCCAACTATATCCGCTATTTTGAGGAGGCCCGCACATACTTCATGGAGCAGATGGGCTACCCCTACGAGCGGCTGGAGCGGGAGGGGATCATGAGCCCCGTGATCGGGATCAGCTGCGAGTACAAAAAGCCGGTGCATTACCCGGACACTGTGGCTGTGGACACTCATCTGGTGAGTATGGGGAAATTCCGGTGCGCCTTCCGCTACGAGGTCAGGGACGCCGCCACCGGGGAGCTGCGGGCCGTGGGCTCCAGCCAGCACTGCTACCTGGATGAGAAGGGCCGCATCGTCAACCTGGAGAGAGTAAACCCGGCGTTTCTGGCGGCGTTCGCCCCGGCGTGCGAGGGCGAGGGAAAATAGTGAGACGGGGCTAAGAGCACAGGCGGAAAAAGGCCGCGTTCGCGGCGTATTATACATTGCGGGCCGCCTGGAGAGGCGGCCCCTACAAGGTTGATTGAAGGATTTCCGGGAAGTCGACACACGGGCCGGCCGGTGTCCGGCCCGTACGGGTGCGTTGTACGTAATGCGCCGGGATGTCGTACGGCGTTTTAGGAGAGATTTTCAGAAATTCGCGACCAGCCATCCGTAGGGGCCGATGACCACATCGGCCCGTCCATCGAATTCCTGATAATATTTCGTTAGACGCTGTACGGGCCGCCGCCCAGGTTGGCCCATGGCACCACCGAATTCCACAATATCCCATTGATACGCACACGTAGGGGTCGCCCTCCCGGGCGACCCGTCTTACGTTTACCACCGGTTTTTCGTTATACGTTGCCCGACATGGTTCCTTAGCGGATTTTCACAGGAGCAATATCAAGATCCCCCGTGTGATGAGCGCGCCCAGCCACGCCAGGACGCACTGCCAGACGATGACGCCGGCGGACCAGGTGCGGCCCAGCTCCCGGCGGATGGAGGCGATGGCGGCCACGCAGGGGGTATAGAGGAGGCTGAACACCAAAAGCGCCCCGGCGGAGACGGTGTCCAGCGCCGCGCCCACGCCGCCCTGTCCGGCGAACAGCACCTCCAGCACCGAGACCACGCTCTCCTTGGCCATAAAGCCGCTGATGAGGGAGGTGCAGATGCGCCAGTCTCCCAGGCCCAGGGGCCGGAACAGCGGGGCAATGAGGCCCGCCAGCATGGCCATGATGCTGTGGGAGGAGTCGGCCACCAGGTTGAAGTGGATATCGAAGCTCTGCAAAAACCACACCGCCACGGTGGCGACAAAGATCACCGAGAAGGCCCGCTGGAGGAAATCCCGGGCCTTTTCCCACATCAGCTGGAGGGTATTGCGGAAGCTGGGGAACCGGTAGTTGGGCAGCTCCATCACAAAGGGGACGGCCTCGCCGCGGAAAAGGAGCTTTTTATAGAGAAACGCCACTAAGATCCCCACCAGGATCCCCAGAAGGTAGAGGCCCGTCATGATAAACCCGCCCTTACCGGGGAAGAAGGTGCTGACAAAGAAGCCGTAGATAGGTAATTTCGCCGTACAGCTCATGAAGGGGGTCAGCAGAATGGTCATCTTCCTGTCCCGCTCACTGGGGAGGGTGCGGGTGGCCATGACGGCGGGGACGGTACAGCCAAAGCCCACCAGCAATGGCACGATGCTCCGGCCGGACAGGCCGATCTTTCTGAGAAGCTTGTCCATGAAGAAGGCCACGCGGGCTATGTACCCGGAATCCTCCAGCAGGGAGAGGAAGAAGAACATGGTGACCACGATGGGCATGAAGCTCAATACCGAGCCCACGCCCTCGAAGATGCCGTTGATCACCAGGTCGTGGAGCACCGGGTTCACGCCGGTACGGGTCATCCAGCCGTCCAGAGAGGCGGACAGCGCGCCGATGCCCCGCTCCAGCAGGTCCTGCAAAAACGCGCCGATGACGTTGAAGGTCAGGTAGAACACCAGCCCCATGATGGCGATAAACACGGGGATGGCGGTGTATTTCCCGGTGAGGACCCGGTCCAGCTTCTCACTGCGGATGTGCTCGCGGCTCTCCCGGGGCTTGCGCACGCACTCCCGACAGACCCGGCCGATAAAGCCGAAGCGCATATCCGCGATGGCGGCGCTGCGGTCCAGGCCCCGCTCCGTCTCCATCTGGAGGGTGATATGCTCCAAAAGCTCCTTCTCGTTGGTGTCCAGGCCCAGCCTGTCGATGATCAGCGTGTCGCCCTCGATGCACTTGGCGGAGGCGAAACGGGCGGGGATGCCGGAGTTCTCCGCGTGGTCCTCAATGAGGTGCACAACCGCGTGCAGACACCGGTGGACGGCGCCGCCGAAGGCGTCCTTGGCGCAGAAATCCACCTTGATGGGCTTCTCCTGGTATTTCGCCACATGGATGGCGTGGGTAATGAGCTCCGCCACGCCCTCGTTCTTGGCGGCGGAGATGGGCACCACGGGCACGCCCAGCAGGGCCTCCATGGTGTTGACGTCGATGGAGCCGCCGTTGCCGGTGAGCTCGTCCATCATATTGAGGGCCACCACCATGGGCCTGTCCATCTCCAAAAGCTGCATGGTCAGATAGAGGTTGCGCTCGATGTTGGTGGCGTCCACGATGTTGATGATGGCGTCGGGCTTCTCGTTCAGCACGAAGTCCCGGCTGACCAGCTCCTCGTTGGAGTAGGGGGACATGGAGTAGATGCCGGGCAGATCGGTGATGCGGGTGTCCGGGTGGCCGATGATGGCCCCGTCCTTCCGGTCCACGGTGACGCCGGGGAAATTGCCCACGTGCTGGTTGGCCCCGGTGAGGCGGTTGAAGAGGGTGGTCTTGCCGCAGTTCTGATTACCCACCAGGGCGAAGGTGAGCACATGCCCGTCAGGCAGGGGATTTTCCGTGCTCTTCTCGTGGTGTACGCCCGGCTCGCCAAAGTAGGGGTGGGGCTGCTTGGTCTTTTTCCTGGGCGCGGGGGCCGGCTCGGGCGCTGATGCCTCCACCTTTGTGATCTCGATGTGCTCCGCGTCGGCCAGCCGGAGGGTCAGCTCATAGCCGTGGATGCGCAGCTCCATGGGGTCGCCCATGGGGGCGTATTTGACCACGGTGACCTCCGCGCCGGGGATGACGCCCATATCCAGAAAATGCTGCCGGAGGGCGCCGTCGCCGCCCACCGCGTCGATCCGGCCCGTCTCGCCGATCTTCAGTTCCTTCAGTGTCATGAATACCGCTCTTTCCTCAGAGATTTGCTAAAAGAATAGCACAAGCGGGCGGGAATGTAAAGGTGGAAAAGCTGAAATGAATCTATGCGGATATCATAAAATGAAATTTCCTATTGTAATAAGCTTCAATTCCTGCTATAATCAAGGGGTACGAACAGCCGTGCGCGCGAAAAATGACATTTTACCAGGTTTGATTTTCAAGGAGGTCTACAGGCATGGAACCTAAGTTCTTTCCCCTTTTACATATCGGCGGGACGCCGCTTTTAGCGGCCAAGGGGCATTTTGCCACCCAGAACAGCCACATCAACTATTTCATCGACACCACCGCCCAGAAGTACAGCCTCAAGGGTTGTGAGGCCGTGGCCCACAGCCTTTCAGAGAAGGTAAAGGGGCGCTTCCCGGTGGACTCCATCCTGTGCATGGACGGCACCAGCACCGTGGGCACGTGCCTGGCCAAGGAGCTGACAAAGGCCGGCGGCCGGTCCCTGAGCGAGGGGAGCAACATCTACATCGTGAAGGGCGAGCTGAACAGCGGCGGCAAGCTCATCTTCCGGGACAACGCCCGGTTCATGCTGGAGGGCAAGCACGTGCTGATCCTGGCCTGCTCCCTGACCACCGGCAAGACGGTCCTGCGGGGGAAGGAGAGCGTGGAATATTACGGCGGCCGGGTGGTGGGCGCGGCGGCCATCTACGCCGCCGTCCATAACGTGGAGGGCCTGCCGGTGGTGTCCATCTTCGACACCAACACCATCCCAGACTACGTGTCCTACAGCCCCTCCGAGTGTCCCCTGTGCAAGGCGGGCCAGCCCATCGACGCGGTGGTCAACACCTACGGTTTCTCGAAAATCTAAAAGACGCGTTGTACGAAACGCGCCGGAAATTGCAGGGGCCGCCCACCGGGCGGCCCCTGCGGCGTTCCTGGCAAGATTTTCAGGAATTCGCGACACGGGCGGCGACGCCAGAGGCATAGAACGCCACGGCGATGGCCCCGGGTCCCACATGGGTGCCGATGGTACTGCCCACGGTGCAGATGGGCAGATCGCCGGCGCGGCCCTTATAGAGCGCCTCGCTGTCGCGGATGTATTTTTGGAGAAGGCTGTCGTCCAGGCCGCTGTAGGCCAGGGAATAGGGCATGTCAAAATCAATGCCGCCGCTCTTCTCCACAAAGCGCGTCAGCAGGTTGCCGCCGTTTTTGGAGCCTCTGGCCTTGCCCACCAGGACCACCTCGCCGTGCTCCACCGCCACCACGGGCTTGATGGACAGAAGCTCCCCGGCAAAGGCCACGGTGGGGGAGATGCGGCCGCCCTTTTTCAGGTATTCCAGCGTATCCAGCAGCGCCAGCACCCGGATATCGCTCCGCCGCGCCTCCAGCTCCCTTACGATGGACGCGGCGTCCAGGCCGCTGTCCCGGAGCCTGACGGCGTAGAGCACCAGAAGCTGCTGGCCCACGGACACGTTTTCGCTGTCCACCACGCTGACCTGCCCCTCAAAGTCCGCCGCCGCGGCAAAGGCGCTGCCGCAGGAGCCGGAGAGATGGGAGGAGAGGGAGATATAGATGACGTCGTCCCCGTCCGCCGCCGCCTGACCGAACGCCTCCCGGTACTGATAGGGCGTCAGCTGGCTGGTGTGGGGCAGCTCGTCTGTCTCAATGAGCTTTTCGTAAAATTCCCGGTTGGTGAGGGTCACCCCGTCCAGATATTCCTCCGACCCGAACACCGTGGTCAGCGGCATGACCTGGATGCCCAGCTCCTTCGCCCGCTCCTGGGGGATATCCGACGCGGAGTCGGTGATGATCTTGACTGCCATAGCTTTCTCCTTTTTCTTCATTAAATCGTGCGCAGAAAGTATAGCACACCCCGTCTCGGCTGTCAAGTGGGCGGCCGTCCCCGGCGGGGAGTTATAATGTGTCCGCCCTCATAGGGCCGAGGGGTATTTGCATTTCTCCTCTTTTGTGTTGACAAAAGAGGAGAAAGCAACAAAGAGGAGAAAAACAATAGGGCAGTAGTCGTAACCCCGTCCCATTCATATCCGCGCATCTTTGTTAGGCATTGTCTCAGCGTCTAACCCGCTTAGCCGCTCACAGCTCTATTATTTAAGTTCTCGTTCCTATTTGACCCGCACTGCTGCAGCGTATCTGTAGGGGCCAGAGACCCGCTCGGCCCACCGTCTTACGCAACATCTTCCCCCAACGCACAATCCCCCCGTACGGGCCGGACACTGGCCGGCCCGTGTATCGACTTCCTGAAAACCCATCGTACAACCTTGTAGGGGCCAGAGACCCGCTCGGCCCACACGCCGCACCGCCGAATTTCACAACGTCCCCCGCGTCGCGGACATTGCGCTTTCGCGAAAAATGTGGTACACTGGTCTTACTTTGGAAAGGGGGGACGGTATGGCTGAGACGTATCGGATCCTTGTGGTGGACGACGATTATGCCATTGTGGATATCCTGGAGACGGCCTTGCGCGAGGCGGGGTATCAGGTGCTGACCGCCCACGACGGGGAGGAGGCGTGCCGGATGGTGAACGCCCAGAGCCCGCACCTGATCGTCATGGACGTGATGATGCCCCAGTGCAACGGGCTTCTGGCCACCGTGCGCATCCGGGAGAGCCACAACATCCCCATCCTGATGCTGTCCGCCAAGGCGGAGGGCTCCGACCGGGTGCTGGGGCTGGAGGCCGGGGCGGACGACTACCTGGTGAAGCCCTTTTACCGGCAGGAGCTCCTGGCACGGGTCAAGGCCCTTCTGCGCCGGTATGACGACCTGGGCTCCATCCGGGAGACGCGGGGCGAGGACCGGCTCACGGTGGGGGATATCACCCTGGACACCGCCGCCAAGCAGCTGATCGTCCGGGGGGAGCCGGTGAGGCTCACCGCCACGGAGTTCAAGATCCTGCGGGTGCTCATGTCCCATCCGGGCCGGGTCTTCCCGGCGGAGGAGATCTACGAGCGGGTGTGGGAGAGCGACGCCTACGCCGTGGAAAACACGGTGATGGTACACATCAGCCGCATCCGGGAGAAGCTGGAGCTGAATCCGAAGAAGCCGGAATATCTGAAGGTGGTTTGGGGGATCGGGTATGTTTTTGAAGCGCCGTGAACTGACAGCGTTCCTGCTCCTGCTCCTGGCCGCCGTCGCCTGGAGCTTCGGCCTGGGGGCGGTCAGGGGGAACGAGGGCAACAGGCCGTATGACACCTGCTCCACGGAATTGTGGGACACGACGACGCCCGATACCGCGTGGACGGCCGGCGGCAGCGCCGTGGACAGGGGCGTGAGCGGGACGGCCCGGCCCGACACGGCCCCCCTGCTCGTGCAGGAACCTGAAACGGAGGAAAAAGGAGAGGATCCGGAGGCCGGGAGGGTCTTCGGCTTCGTCCTCTGCTTCCTGGCCGCCGGGGCGGCCTTCGCGGGGGTTTTCCTCCTTTCTCCGAAAAGACCGCTTTTCGGCCCCGACGGCGTCTGCCTCCTGCTGGCCCTGGCGGGCCTTGCGCTGACGGTGACCGCCCCGCACTACTACGCCCTGGAGCAGCGGTGGTACAGTCTCTGGGACGCCCACGCCGCCCGGATCCCCGCCGGCTTCGCCCTTTTGTGGGCTGTCCGGGAGCTTTGGGGCTGGGCGCGGGCCAAATCCCCCCTTGCCTGGTGCCTGGCCGACCGGTGGGCCGGACGCGCCGCGCGGCCGGAGCTGTCCCTGCTGATCTATACCGGCTGGCTCCTCCTGCCGCTTCTGGGCGCGGGCTGGCAGGCCCTCTGGTGGGAGCGGACGCGCTGGATCTATGGGATCCCCGTTTTCGGGCATTGGCTTTTGGCGGTCATGGGCTTCCTGGCGGCGGGCGCGCTGGGCCTTATGTGCCTCTGGCGATACGGCAAGGGGCTGGGGCATCTGGCGGATCAGCTGGATAATTTTCAACAGGGAAAGCCCGTCGCAGTGGGGGAGGGGGTCTTCTCCCGGACGGAGGAACAGCTGCTGGCGCTCCAGGCACAGCATCAGGAGGCCATCCGCGCCGCCGTCACCGGCGAGCGGTTCAAGGTGGAGCTGATCGCCAACGTGTCCCACGACCTGAGAACGCCCCTCACGTCCATTCTGGGCTACAGCGAGCTTCTGGAAAAGGAGACGCTCTCCCCGGAGGGGCGGGAGCGGCTGGAAAGGCTCTGTCAGAAGGCGGGGTATATGAACGAGCTGGTGGAGTCGCTTTTCGAGCTGACCAAGGTCTCCAGCGGCGTCCAGGAGATGAAGCGGGAGGAGATCGACCTGGTGCGCCTTTTGGAGCAGACCGTGGGCCTCTTTGACGACCGGCTCACCGCCGCCGGCCTGACGGTCAAGCGCAGCTACGGGGCGGACGCCCTCCCCCTGGTCACCGACGGGGCCAGGATGCACCAGGTCTTCGCCAATCTGCTGGGCAACGCCGTCAAGTACGCCCTGAAGGGCACCAGGATCTTTATCGACGCCAGGGAGACGGAGCGCGGGTACACCGTGCGGATGGTGAACACCGCCTCCTATGAGATGGACTTCACCCCGGAGGAGATCGTCCAGCGCTTTGCCCGGGGCGACAAGGCCCGCTCCACCCGTGGGAGCGGCCTGGGCCTGGCCATCGCCCAGACCTACACCGAGTCCGTGGGCGGCTCCTTCCGGGTGGCCGTGGACGGCGACCAGTTCAACGCCATCGTGGAGCTGCCCAAAACGGGTGAAGTTGAAAGAGATTTGTAAGAAATATACCGGTTTTCCGAAAGACGCCCCCTGTACCATAGGGTACAGGGGGTGTTCCTATGTCCAAACGAAACACAACGCCGGCGCTTTTTCGCCGGGCGCTCCTGGCCTGGCTGACGTCCGCGCTGGCGGAGCTGTTGCTTCTCCCAAAGGAAATGCGGGGTCTGGAGGGGCTGGAGGGCCTGGCCGGGATGTCCCTTGTCCGGGTGCTCCTTCTCGCCGGCGGGCTGTTCGCCCTTCTGACCGTCCTGGCGCTTTTTGTCGATACCGCCAGGGTGGAGCGGTGGGGGATCCCGGCGGTGTTCGCCGCCCTGGCCGCGTTTGCGCTGATTTCCTCCTTCACCTGGCCCTTCCTGGCCGCCTGCGGGCTGATCATGGTCCTGGCGCTGGCTTACGCCGCTATGGGCTGGGAGGCCCGCTCCAAACCCATCCCGGAGCCGAGGCCGGCCCACAAAGCCTGGGGGTGGGTCACGGCGGGGCTGACCGCCGCTTTTTTCCTGTTCGTCTCCGCCTGGACGGTGGGGCGGTACGAGAGCTTCGGCTCGCCCACCTACGATTTTGGCATCTTCTCCCAGATGTTTTACAGTATGAAAACCACCGGCCTGCCCCTGACCACCCTGGAGCGGGACGGGACGCTGTCCCATTTCGCCGTCCATGTGTCGCCGGTATACTATCTGATGCTCCCATTTTACATGCTCTTTCCCGCGCCCGCCGCGCTCCAGATCCTCCAGGCGGCGGTGATCGCTTCGGCGGCGCTCCCCCTGTGGCTCCTGGGCCGCCATCACGGCCTGTCCGGCGTCCAGAGGACGCTCCTCTGCGCCGTCCTTCTGCTTTATCCGGCGTTTTCCGGCGGCACGGGGTACGATCTCCACGAAAACTGCTTCCTCACGCCGCTGATCCTCTGGCTGTTCTACGGCGTCGACAGAAAAAATACCGCCCTCACCGCCGTGGCCGCCCTGCTCACCCTGTCGGTGAAGGAGGACGCGGCGGTCTATGTGGCGGTGATCGGCGTATGGCTCACTGTCAAGGCGGTTTTGCGGCCACGGGAAAAAGATTTGCGGGGCCTTGTCACGGGGGTAGCCCTGCTGGCCGCCGCCCTGGGGTGGTTCGGGCTGGTCACCGGGTACTTGGCGAACAGCGGCGACGGCGTGATGACGAACCGGTACGACAATTTCCTGTACGACGGCTCGGATTCGCTGGTCACGGTGGTTAAGGCGGTGCTCCTGTGCCCGCTGAAGGCGGTCTATGAGTGCGTGGACGCGGAGAAGCTTCAATATATCGCCATGACGCTGCTTCCGGTGCTGGGGCTCCCGCTGTTGACCCGGCGGTTTGAGCGGTACATCCTGCTGATCCCCTATATTCTGGTAAACCTCATGTCCGACTACCGGTACCAGCACGACGTGTTTTTCCAGTACAGCTTCGGCTCTACGGCGTTTTTGATGTATCTCACCGTGGTGAACGCGGCGGAGCTGGAGATCAATTGGCAGCGGCTCCTGTGCCTGACCAGCGCGGCCGCCGTCAGCGCCGTGTTCTTTGGAAGCGTCGTGGTCCCCGTGGCGGCATCGTACCCCGCCCGGGCGGTCCGGTATCACGCCTACTATCAGACCATCCGCGACACCCTGGATCGGATCCCGGCGGACGCCTCCGTCTCCGCCACCACCTTCTACACCGCCTATCTTTCCCAACGGCCCATCCTCTACGACGTGCGCTACGGCTCCAAAGAGCATCTGCTGGAGACGGAGTATATCGTCCTGCGCACCACCGCCCCCCACGAATACCGAAAATTCGAGACCGGCGGAAAAGAAAACGGCCTTGAGAACCTGATCAAGCTTTTAAAGAGCCACAACTATGTAGAATTTGCCCAAATAGAAGGGGAGCTCCTAATCTATAGAAAGCTCGGATAGGGAAGTAACAGAAAGTCTTGGATAGACCGGAAGGAAGGGATGGGAAGGGGAACCATCAGGGTTCCCCTTCCGATTCAATCACCCCGCCGCCGGGCGGCGGTTGGAAGGGGAACCATCAGAGTTCCCCTTCCGATTCAATCACTCCACCACAAAAAAACGGCCCCTGTAGGGCCGTTTTTTTTTTTTGGTGGAGGCGGCGGGAGTTGAACCCGCGTCCGAAAACACATCCCCCTGAACTTCTCCGGGCGCAGACGGTTATTGCGGGTCGCCCCGTTTCCCTCGCTTACAGGCAAGCCGTCACGCCTGCAAGTCCGGTAGCTTCATCATGCATGGCGCGCTCAAAGCTTTGCGCGCTCACGTTCTCAACTCATCGACGCCCCATCCCCGGCCGTTGACCTCCGGGGTGGAACGGTCACTGCTTAAGCAGCGACAGGAACAGCGTAATCGTTGTTCTTTAATTTATAAGTGCCCGTTTTTAGGATGTCAGGCCCATCCGCCCGCTATTCAAGCTTCCGCGTCCCCGTCGAAACCGGTACGCCCCCGTCGTCGTCGCAAGAGCCGCTTTACCTCGCCCCGAGCCAGACGCCGCAGGCGTTTGGCTCAGGGCTCAGGCGCGGGCTCTGCTCCTCCTCTCCAAATCGGACCCGCTGGCGCTGGGCTCCGATTTGGTAGGGGAAAGAGGGATTTTTCGCGGCGGCAAACCCGCCGCGAAAAATGGATTTGAATTTGTTAAAATTAACTGTAAAGATCAGGTCTTGGCAAGCTTGACCACGATGGTGCTGGGGAGGAGTTTGGCGAGGAAGCGGTAGAGCTTAAAGAAGACCCGGGGCGTGTAAAAGGCGCGGTCGGCCTTCACGGCGGCGTAGGATCCGGCGGCCACCTTTTTGGGGTCGCAGTAGGGGAGGGTCTTGAACATCTTGGAGTTGCCCGCGATGCCGCCGATCTCCAAAAACTCCGTGTCCATGGGGCCGGAGCAGACGGCGGTGACGGCGATCTTCCGCGCCCGCAGCTCCTCCCGCAGTCCCAGTGAGAAGCTGGAGACGTAGGCCTTGGTGGAGCTGTACACCGTCATCCTGGCGTTGGGGCAGAAGCTGGCGATGGAGCTGATGTTGACGATCTTCGCGCCCTCGCGCATGTAGGGGAGGACCGCCCTCGTCACCAGCGTCATGGCCCGGATGTTGAGATCGGTCATGCGGGCGAGGAGATCGGGATCCGTCTCCGCCACATTGCCCAGATACCCGCACCCGGCGCAGTTGACAAGCACGGTCACATCGGGGGTTTCCTCGCTGAGCTTCCGGGCCAGCGCGCCCAGGTCGGCATCGCCGGTCAGATCCAGCGGCACGGACACCGCCGGCACGTCCAGCCCCAGGGCCAGCTCGTCTAAAAGCGGCTTGCGGCGGGCGATGAGCCAGACCTGCTCCACGTCGGGAAAATTGGCCTTCAGCTGGAGGGCGAACTCCCGGCCCAGGCCGGAGGAGGCCCCGGTAATGATGGCTGTTTTCATGCTCACACCTTCTGGGGCTCGCCGTAATCCACGCCGAAAGTCTCCACGGTGACGGACTTCATCACCTGGGGCTTACGGGGCTTGTCGTTGTAGTCCACCCGGACGGACGCGATCTCGTCCACCACGTCCATGCCCTCCACCACCTTGCCGAAAGCGGCGTACTGGCCGTCTAAGTGGGGGGAGTCGGCGTGGACGATGAAGAACTGGCTGCCGGCGGAGTCGGGGACGCTGGTGCGGGCCATGCTGAGGACGCCGCGCTCATGCTTGAGGGGGTTGGCCACGCCGTTGGCGGAGAACTCGCCCTTGATGCAGTAGCCGGGGCCGCCGGTGCCGTTCCCCTTGGGGCAGCCGCCCTGGATCATGAAATCCTTTATGACGCGGTGGAAAATGAGGCCGTTGTAGAAGCCCTTGCAGGCCAGGCTGATGAAATTCGCCACGGATATGGGGGCGATGTCGGGGTAGAGCTCGGCCTTGATGACCTTGCCGTCCTCCATTTCAATGGTCGCGATGGGATTTGCCATACTGATTTCTCCTTTTATCTGAATTTTTCCTTCATGGTGCGGTCGATCTCCCGGTCGGCGTCCCGCCGGGCGGCGGCCTCCCGCTTGTCGTAGAGCTTCTTGCCGCGGGCAAGACCCAGCTCCACCTTGACCCGGGAGTCCTTGAGATACAGCGACAGGGGGATCAGCGTCAGGCCGTCCTGCTGGGTCCTGGCCTGGAGCTTGGCGATCTCCCGCCGGTGCATCAGGAGCCTTTTGGGCCGCAGGGGGTCGCGGTTGAAGATGTTGCCCTTCTCGTAGGGGGAGATGTGCAGTCCGTGGGCGAAAAGCTCCCCGTCCTTGACGGTGCAAAAGGAATCCTTCAGATTCACATTGCCCGCCCGGATGGACTTGACCTCCGTGCCGAACAGCTCGATCCCGGCCTCGAACCTGTCCTCGATGAAATAGTCGTGGTAGGCCTTCCTGTTCTGCGCCACGGGCTTGACGCCCTTCTGCCTCGACATGGAGTCACCCCCTTCTTTACACAGTGAAAAGATTATACCACATGGAAAGAAAAAATAAAAGGGGGAAAAGGGAAATTTTTATGAGCCGGCGGCGGGAAAAAAGTACCGCCCCAGGGTCTCGGCGGCGTCCCCGTCGGCGATGACGGCCGCGTGCTCCCGCAGATGGAGCAGGTACGCGGGCGGGCGCTTCACCGGCCGGCCGAACTCGCAAAGGGCCTGGATACGCGCCCCGTCGCCGGGCCAAACGGCCAGTATGTACACGCCGCGCAGATAATAGAGGGACGCGTCGCAGCCGCGCGGCAGGACCGCCAGGGCCGACAGCGCCGCCTCCAGATCCGTAAATTCGTAAAATTCCGGCTCGCCGGCGCTGCGCCGGACGAAGATGAGCAGCTCATGGCGGCCCGGAAAGAGCTCCAGGCTCACGGTGCCCGTGTCCGGGCAGTCCAGCACGTTCCGCACCAGCTCCTTAGCGGTGCTGACGGTGACGTCCCGGGGCTCGATGTGCCGCCTGTGCAGCTCCGGTTCGCCGATATAAACCGCAAAGGCCCTGCTGCCGATGGCCTGAATGTCCATAAGAAAACCCTCCTGACGTGTCCTAACTTATACGGGTAGGACCATTATACGTCAGAAGGGCGGATTTTTAAAGGACAAATGGTTGGCAGGGCTGGAAAGAAATATGACCGGCACGACGCGGCGTAGGACGGCATAACAGCCGCCCTACGTGGATTTACGCTTTTTTCCTCCGATTCCTTTGCAGGACGCTGGCCTTGAAGGCCTTGTACATGGCCGGAGACAGCTCCGGACAATCCTCGTCAAAAACGATAGGCTTTTTGGCCGCCTCGTCGATCTCCCTGATCTGCTCGGACGTAAGCGGCTGAGACTCATTGCAAGTATAAGTCCTGATCATAGTATGTCCGCTCCTCTCGTCTGTGTATAGTATACCACATCTCGGGCGGTTTGCAAACAGATTTTTATTTGCCCGTTTAAAAACGCCGGATCCAAAACCGAATTTTTTGTAAATATCCAAATACCCACTTCCAATTTTGGCGAAGATGGGCTATAATGAGAATAACTTTGCGCGAGACCCAAAATGTTGTGTGGGAGGAACAAAGCATGGACAACGGAAAGCCTGTCTACAAGCGGGTCCTTTTAAAGCTCTCCGGCGAGGCGCTGGCGGGGGAGCGGGGCTTCGGCCTGGATTTCAAGGTCATTGAAAGCGTCTGCCGGGTGATCAAGGAGTGCGCCGACATGGGCGTGGAGATCGGCATCGTCATCGGCGGCGGCAACTTCTGGCGCGGCGTCAAGGACGGCGGGGGCCTTATGGAGCGCACCCGCGCCGACCATATGGGCATGATGGCCACCGTCATGAACTGCCTGGCCGTGGCGGATGTTCTGGAGCACATGGGCGCCCAGGTCCGGGTGCAGACCGCCGTGCAGATGAGCTCCATCGCCGAGCCCTATATCCGGCTCAAGGCCGACAGCCACCTGCGCAAGGGCCGCATCGTCATCTTCGGCTGCGGCACCGGCAGCCCCTATTTCTCCACCGACACCGCCGCCGTCCTGCGCGCCGCCGAGATCAACGCCGACGTGATTCTCCTGGCCAAGAACGTGGACGGCGTCTACTCCGCCGACCCCAAAAAGGATCCCGACGCGGTGAAATTCGACCACATCTCCTATGACGACGTGCTGGCCAAGCACCTGGCCGTCATGGACTTCACCGCCACCAGCCTCTCCATGGACAACAGCATCCCCGTCCTGCTCTTCGCCCTGAAGGACCCCGAGAACATCAAGCGGGCCGTCCTGGGGGAGAAGATCGGCACCGTAGTGAAGTAAATCTAATTCATTATAAGGAGGATAAACCATGTATACCGACGACGCCGCTTTTAAGGAATATCTTGACAAGATGAGCAAGACCATCGAGGCGCTGGAGAGCCAGTTCGCCACGGTCAGGGCCGGCCGCGCCAACGCCGCCGTGCTCAATCACCTGAGAGTCGACTACTACGGCGTGCCCACCCCCATCAACCAGGTGGGTACCATCTCCTCCCCGGATCCCCGCACCCTGGTCATCCAGCCCTGGGACAAGTCCCTCTTAAAGCCCATCGAGAAGGCCATCCTGGCCTCCGACGTGGGCATCAACCCCCAGAACGACGGCTCCGTGATCCGTCTGGCCTTCCCGCAGCTGACTGAGGAGCGCCGCGCGGACCTCATTAAGCAGGTGCGCAAATATGCCGAGACGGCCAAGACCGCCGTGCGCAACGTGCGCCGGGACGCCAACGAGAAGTTCAAGAAGATGCAGAAGGCCTCCGACGTCACCGAGGACGACCTGAAGATCATGGAGAAGGATCTGCAGACCATGACCGACGACTACATCAAGAAGGTGGACGACTGCACCGCCAAGAAGGAAAAGGAACTGACACAGATCTGATGGCCATATTCGACAAACAGCAGACGGCGGGGCAGGGGACGGTCCTGCCCCGTCATATTGCCATCATCATGGACGGCAACGGGCGCTGGGCGCAAAAGCGGGGCCTGCCCCGCACCGCGGGCCACGCCGCCGGGGCCGAGACCTTCCGGCGGATCGCCTCCTACTGCCGGGATCTGGGCGTGGAATACCTGACCGTCTACGCCTTCTCCACGGAGAACTGGAAGCGCTCGGCGGAGGAGGTCTCCGCCATCATGGGCCTTTTGAAGAAGTACCTGGAGGAGGCCATCGAGAAGATGCGCCGGGAGAACGTGCGCATCCGGGTTTTGGGGGACCTTACCCCGCTCTCCCCGGAGCTGCGGGCGCTCATCGACCGGGTGGAGGCCATCGACGAGACCCTGGACACCCACACCCAGGCCAACCTGTGCGTCAATTACGGCGGCCGGGACGAGATCGTTCACGCCGTCCGGGCCTGGCAGGCCGACCCCCATCACGGGGAGCTGACCGAGGCGGAGCTTTCCCGCTATCTCTACACCGCCGGGATGCCGGACCCGGATCTGGTCATCCGGCCCAGCGGGGAACAGCGCATCTCCAACTTCCTCCTTTGGCAGTCGGCCTACGCGGAATTTTACTTCACCGACACCCTCTGGCCGGACTTCACCGAGAAGGACATGGACGCCGCGATATTGGCCTACCAAAACCGCGACCGCCGCTATGGCGGCGTGAAACTGGCTCGAAAGCCCTGACGGGCTTTCGATGCCAAGGGGATACGTGCGGGATATTTTCTCTGAATTTTGCGAAATTCAGAGAAAATCCCCCTGCTGTCGCCCTGCGCGCGCCCCGCAGGGGCACACTTGGGCGACAAAAGGGATTTTTTCCGACGTACATGCCGCCGGAAAAAATATTAGATAATGAGTTTTTTGAGAAACCGCTGCCGCTATGGCGGCGTGAAAAAGTAAGGAGTGGACCCCATGATAAAGCCCCCGCGCCTGCGTCCGGGCGACACCTGCGCCATCGTCAGCCTCTCCGAGGGGACCCTGGGGGAGCCCTGGGCTATCCACAAGCTCGCTATCGCCAGGGAGCGCCTGGAGCGGGACTTCGGCCTCAACGTGAAGGTCATGCCCAACGCCCTCCGGGGCAGGCAGTACCTTTACGAACACCCGGAGGCTCGCGCCTCCGACCTCGTGGACGCCTTCCGGGATAAGAGCGTCAAGGCTGTCTTTAACGCCATCGGCGGGGACGACACCATCCGCCTTTTGCCCTACATCGACTTTGACGTTCTCCGGGAAAACCCCAAGATCTTCACGGGCTTTTCCGACACCACCACCAACCATTTCATGATGTTCAAGGCCGGCCTCGTCTCCTACTACGGGGCCAGCGTCATGACAAATTTTTCGGAGTATGTCAAAATAAACGACTACACCGACCGGATGATCCGCAAGACCCTCTTTGATCCCCCGGCGACACTGGAGATCCCCCCGGCCCCCTACTGGTACGACGACGAGGATCCAAAAATCTGGTGGCGCGAGGAGAACATGAATACCCCCAAGCCCTACCACCCGGAGGAGATCGGCTATGAGATCCTCCAGGGAACAGGGGCCGTGGAGGGAGAGCTTTTAGGCGGGTGTATCGACGTCTTTGTGGAGCTTCTGGGGACGTCCCTCTGGCCCACAAGGGACGCGTGGGCGGGAAAGCTCATGTTTTTGGAGACCAGCGAGGACGACACGTCCTGTGAGCTTTTGACCTGGTACCTTCGCAATTTCGCCGCCCAGGGGCTTTTTGATGTGATCCGGGGCATTATCGTGGGCAAACCCGCGAGACGGAGCAAATACGAGCCCTACAAAGAGGTCTATCGCAAAGTGGTGGGCGGGGAGTCCGGACACCCGGAGCTTCCCATCCTCTACAACGTGAACATCGGCCACGCGGAGCCCATCGGCGTCCTCCCCATCGGCGTCCGCGCCCGCCTGGACGCGGACCGAAAAGCGCTGACCCTCTTAGAGCCCGCCGCGGAGGCGTGAAAAAATAATGGATATTTCCCGCCTATCGAGCGGTTACCTGGTGCGGCGACTGGGAGAAAATGATATTGAGGACATTTTCGCGTTGTGCCGCAAAAACGAGCTCTATTACAAATACTGCCCGCCGTTTGTAACGCGGCGGAGCATAGCCGATGACATGAAAGCGCTGCCTCCCCGCAAGGAAGCCTCTGATAAATATTATCTGGGTTACTATGACGGGGACAAATTGATCGCCGTGATGGATCTTATCCTGGGTTACCCCGATGAAAAAACGGCGTTCATCGGCTTTTTCATGACCGATACCTCCGTCCAAAAGGCGGGGATCGGAAGCGGGATCATCCGGGACCTGTGCGCGGGCCTGCGAGACATGGGGCTTACGGGCATTCGGCTGGGCTGGGTAAAGGGAAATCCCCAGGCCGAGCATTTCTGGCGCAAGAACGGTTTTTCCGAGACCGGCGTGACCTACGATACGGACGGCTATACGGTCGTTGTGGCGCAACGGGTCTTATAATTCCATTAATTCCATGGGAAAAATGCGAGAGAAGGGTTAGTTATGCTTTTAACAAGAACCATCATGGCGGCGGTGATGATCGCCCTGCTGTTGGCGCTGACGCTGTGGCTGCCGCCGGTGTGGATGGCGGCTGTCATCGCGGTCCTGGGCTTCATCGGCGTCTATGAGCTGATGCGCACCGTGGGCGACACCAAAAATCCCCGCCATTTCATCTGGCCCGGCCTCACCGCCGCCGCCATCCCCCTGGGCTTCTATTTCGGCTGCGCCGAGCTCATTTCGCGCGTCTCGCTCACCTTTTTGATGGTGATCCTCTTCGCCGAGGCCATCTTCACCTACGGCACGGAGAAGCCTGTCAAATTCCAGACCGTCCTGTCCGGCTTTTTCGGGGGATTGCTCATCCCCCTGTGCCTGTCCGCCCTTTTGCAGCTACGGATGCGGGAGCAGGGCGGGGCGCTGGTCATCATGGCCTTCGTCATCACCGCCATGTCCGACACCGGCGGCTACTTCGGCGGCATGTTCTTCGGCAAACATAAGGGCGTCTTGAAGTGCAGTCCCCACAAGTCCCTGGAGGGCTTTATTGGCAGCTTCCTCTTCGGCATCCTGGGGATCCTGATCTTCGGCGTCATAATGGACAAGGCCGCGGGCATACCCGTAAAGTACGGCCTCCTGGTTCTCTACGCCGTCCTGGGCAATGTCACCACCCAGATCGGCGATCTGGCCTTCTCCGTCATCAAGCGGGAGCACGGCATCAAGGACTACGGCAACCTGATCCCCGGCCACGGCGGCGTGCTGGACCGGTTCGACTCCATCATCTTCACTGCGCCGCTGGTGTATCTGCTGGTCAGCGCCCTCCCGGCGTTTTGATTTCCGTAGGGGCCGGACACCGGCCGGCCCGCTTAAAGAAGGTATCCTATGAAGAAGACCCTTACTGTCCTGGGCTCCACCGGCTCCATCGGCACACAGACGCTGGAGGCGGCGGAGAAGCTGGGACTTCCTGTTATCGCCCTGACGGCCAACAAAAACGTTAAACTCTTAGAGGCCCAGGCCCGGAAATTCGTCCCCAAAGCCGTGGCGCTGGCCGACGCGGAGGCCGCCCGGGATCTGAAAATCCGGCTGGCGGACACCCCCGTGCGGGTGCTCTCCGGCACGGAGGGCGTGCTGGCGTGCGCCGCCATGGAGGCGGACATCGTGGAATCGTCCCTGGTGGGTGTGGCGGGGCTTCTGCCCACCCTGGCCGCCATCCGCGCCGGGAACCGCCGCATCGCCCTGGCCAACAAGGAGACGCTGGTCTGCGCGGGGCACATCGTCAAGCGGGAGCTGGCGGCCCACGGCTGTGAGCTGATCCCTGTGGACTCCGAGCACTCCGCCATTTTCCAATGTCTGCGCGGCGGGGAGCGGAGCGAGGTCAAGCGTATTTTGCTGACGGCCTCCGGCGGCCCCTTCCGCACGCTCTCCAAGGAGGAGCTGGCCGCCGTCACCCCCGCCATGGCCCTTCGCCACCCCAACTGGGACATGGGGGCCAAGGTGACCATCGACTCCGCCTCCATGATGAACAAGGGGCTGGAGGTCATCGAGGCCATGCACCTCTTTGACGCAAGGCCGGAACAGATCACCGTCCTGGTCCACCCCCAGAGCATCGTCCACTCCGCCGTGGAGTTCACCGACAACGCCGTAATCGCCCAGCTGGGCGTTCCGGATATGCGCCTGCCCATCCAGCTGGCGCTGACGTATCCCGCCCGCTGTCCCTCCCTCGCCGGGGAGCTGAATCTGGCGGCGGTGGGCACCCTGACCTTTGAAAAGCCGGATACCGATAAGTTCCGGTGCCTGAAGATCGCCCTGGACGCCGCGCCCCGGCAGGACGCCGCGCCCGCCGTGATGAACGCCGCCAACGAGGTGGCGGTCAGGGCCTTTTTACAGGAAAAGATCGGCTTCTCCGCCATCCCGGAGATCGTGGAGCGGGCCGTTTCCGACTATGGGAAAGCCCCCGCGGACACGGTGGAGGACATCCTCTCCGCCGACGCTCTGACGCGGGCATCAATAGAGGTGTGACGTAAAGGAATGTATATCATCATCGCCATCCTGGCCTTCGGCGTCCTCATCGCCCTCCATGAGCTGGGCCATTTTCTGGCCGCCAAGGCCTGCAACGTGAAGGTCAACGAGTACTCCATCGGCATGGGCCCCGCCATCTGGAAAAAGCAGGGCGAGGAGACGCTGTACGCTCTGCGCCTTCTCCCCATCGGCGGATACTGCGCCATGGAGGGGGAGGACGGCCAGCCCGACGGGCAGAGCGCCGATCCCAGGGCCTTCGTCAATAAAACATGGTGGCAGAAGGCCATAATCCTGGTGGCCGGCGCGGCTATGAATTTCCTCATCGGCTTTGTCATCGTGGCCGTGCTCTATTCCTCCGCTCAGGCCTTCGTCACCAATCAGGTGGTGGAGACGGTGGACGGGTTCCTTTACGCGGAAAACGGCATCGAGGCCGGGGATTACATCTACTCCATCGACGGGCACCGGGTCTACTACTCCTCCGATTTCTCCATCTATATGGACCGGGCCGGGGCCACGGTGGATATGGTGGTCATCCGGGACGGGAAAAAGGTCAAGCTGGACGATTACGCTCTGAAGCCCGCCCAGTACGCCGACGGCTTCCGTTACGGCGTCACCTTCGGCACCGTGGAGGCCGACGCCTTCCAGAAGCTCCGCTACACCTGGTACACCTCCTGGAACTACGTCCGCTCCGTCTGGATGGGCCTGTCCGATTTGGTCACCGGGGCCGTGGGCCTGCGGGAGATGTCCGGCGTGGTGGGCATCGTGGGCGCCATCAACGAGGCGGGCCAGCAGGTGGAGCAGAAGACCAACTCCCGCGCCGCCGCCCTGGAATACGTCTTCAATTTCATCGCCCTGATCGCCGTGAACCTGGCCGTGATGAATTTATTGCCCATCCCCGCCCTGGACGGCGGGCGGCTCCTCTTCGTCCTTCTCAACGCCGTCACCATGCTGCTCTTCAAAAAGCAGATCGACCCCAAATACGAGGGCTGGGTCCACGCCGCCGGTATGGTGGCCCTGCTGGGCCTGATGGCCGTCATCATGGTCAGCGACGTGCTGAAATACGTGAAATAACCTGTGCAAACTAACTAAAATAAAGCTATTAAGATTAATTAATTTTAGTTAATATACCATCTTTACAAACGAGATAAACCGTAGTATACTGAACATGTGAGACACAGAGGAACGCGCAATGACACGTGAAATCACCGTAGGAGACATTAAGATCGGCGGGGGAGCGCCCGTATCCGTCCAGTCCATGTGCAATACCCGCACCGACGACGTGGACGCCACCGTGGCGCAGATTTTGCGCCTGGAACGGGCCGGCTGCGACGTCATCCGGGTCGCCGTGCCGGACATGACGGCGGCAAAAGCCCTGGCCGCCATCAAAAAGCGCATCCACATCCCCTTAGTGGCCGATATCCATTTTGACTACCGCCTGGCCCTGGCCGCTCTGGACGGGGGGGTGGACAAGGTGCGCCTGAATCCCGGCAACATCGGCTCTACCGAGCGGGTCCGGGCCGTGGCGCGGGCCTGTGAGGCAAGACACGTCCCTATCCGCGTCGGCGTCAACTCCGGCAGTGTGGAGCGGGAGCTTTTGGAAAAATACGGCGGCCCCACGGCGGAAGCCATGGTGGAAAGCGCCCTGAACCACGCCCGGATCTTAGAGGACGTGGGCTTTTCCGATATTGCCATTTCCGTCAAATCCTCCACCGTCAGCCGCACCGTGGCCGCCTACCGGCTCATATCCCAAAAATGCGACTACCCCCTGCACCTGGGGGTCACCGAGGCGGGGACGGAGACGCTGGGCGCCATCAATTCCGCCGTTGGCATCGGCACACTTCTCAATGAGGGCATCGGCGACACCATCCGCGTCAGCCTCACCGCCGACCCGGAACGGGAGGTGGAGGCCGGCATCGCCATCCTGAAGGCCGCGGGGCTCCGCTCCGGCGGCGTCAAGCTCGTGTCCTGTCCCACCTGCGGCAGGACGCGCATCGACCTGGTGGCCCTGGCCCATGAGGTGGAGGGGAGGCTCCGGGGCTGCCGGAAGGACATCACCGTGGCGGTGATGGGCTGTGCCGTCAACGGCCCCGGCGAGGCCCGGGAGGCCGATTTCGGCGTTGCCGGCGGCGACGGCGAGGGCATCCTCTTCCAAAAGGGAAAGATCGTGGCCAAGCTGCCCTATGATCGCCTGGCCGACGGGCTCCTGGAGCTCATAGAAGGAACGGAGGCGTGAGGGATGGACTACGTTGAGCTTTTGGAGATGTTCCCGTCCCTCACCGACTGCGGCGCGCCCCGGGAGACGCTTCGACAGGGGAAGGTCACCGGGGCCACGGTGGAGCGGGAGAAGCGGACGATGACGCTGAACGTCCGGTTTGACCAGGGCCTGCCCCCGGTCTACGCCTCCATGGTGGAGCGGAAGGTGGAGCGGGACTACGGCCTTACCCGGTGTACCCTGAACGTCTCCGTGCCCGAGAGCGCCGGCGCGGGGAAGGCCCCGGAGAAGGCCGGGAAAAAGAGCGCCCCCGCCGCGAAGGCGGGAAAGCCCCTGTTCGGCAGGCTTTCCAAGGGAAACGAGACGCCCATGGGGGAGCTGAGCCTGGATTCGGGCCGGGTCACCGTCACGGGGAAGATCTTCGCCGTGAACAGCCGCGATGTGAAAAGCGGCGCGGTGGTTTTGAGCTTTGATATGACCGACGGCACGGGCTCCGTGCGCGTCTCCAAATTCGTCAAAGAGGAGCCCGTCAAGGCGGCGGTAAAGACCCTGGAGACAGGTATGACCGTCACCTGCCAGGGCTTTATGAGCTATAACCAGTTTGAAAAGGACACCGTTTTGGAGCCCGCGGCCATCGCCCTGGCCCCGGAAAAGCCGCCCCGCACGGACACGGCGGCGGAAAAGCGGGTGGAGCTCCACCTGCACACCAAAATGAGCGCCATGGACGCCGTCACCGACGTGAAGGAGGCCGTGAAGCGGGCCATCAGCTGGGGACACCCGGCCATCGCCATCACCGACCACGGCGTTTGCCAGTCCTTCCCGGACGCCATGAAGGCGGCGGGAGACAAGATCAAGGTCATCTACGGCGTGGAGGGGTACTATATCAACGACGTGGACGACCGGGTGGCCCTGATGGGCCCCGGCGACGGCCCCCTGTCCGGGGATTTCGTGGCCTTCGACATCGAGACCACCAGCCTTTCCTCCCGGCGCGACGCCCTCACCGAGATCGGCGCGGTGCGCTTCTCCGGCGGGGCGGAGGTGGACCGGTTCCAGACCTTTGTGGATCCCAAGCGGCCCATCCCCGCCGAGGTTGCCAACCTGACCGGCATCACAAACGAGATGGTGGCCGGCGCACCGGAGGAGGAGAGCGCCGTCCGGGACTTCCTGGCTTTCGCCGGCGGCCTGCCCTTAGTGGCCCACAACGCCAATTTTGATATCGGCTTCATCGACGAGGTGTGCCGCCGCGCCGGGATCGCCTTTACGCCTACATATTTGGACACCCTGACCATGGCCCAGGGGATGATGCCCGATCTGCGGGCCCACAAGCTGGACATGGTGGCCGGCCATCTGGGCCTGCCCGATTTCAGCCACCACCGGGCCTCCGACGACGCCCTGACCTGCGGGCTCATCTTCGCCTGCTTCGCCCTCCGTCTGGCGGAGGGAGGGGCCAAAAACCTCTCCGACATCGACCCCGCCATCCGGGAGGGCCGCCGGAGGGCCGCCGCCCGCCGCCGCCAGCGGCCCCAGCACATCATCGTCCTGGCCCGCACCCAGGCGGGGATCAAGAACCTCTACAAGATCGTCACCGCCAGCCATTTGGAGCACCTGCACGTGAACCCCATCATGCCCAAATCCCTGATCATGGAACACCGGGAGGGGCTCATCATCGGCTCCGCCTGCGAGGCCGGCGAGGTGTTCCAGACGCTGGTGGACGGGCGCAGCCGCTTCGAGCTGCGGCGCGTGGCGGAATTTTACGACTACCTGGAGATCCAGCCCCTGTGCAACAACGCCTTCATGCTCCGGGGCGACAAGCCCAAGGCCAGGGACGAGGAGGAGCTGCGCGAATATAACCGCCGTATCTTAGAGCTGGGCGACGAGCTGGGAAAGCCCGTGGTGGCCACCGGGGACGTCCACTTTCTGGACCCGGAGGACGAGATCTACCGCCACGTTCTGCTGGTAGCCAAGGAATTTGAGGACGGGGACAAGCCCCTGCCCATCTACTTCCGCACCACGGACGAGATGCTGGAGGAGTTTTCCTATCTGGGCGGCCGTGCCAAAGAGGTGGTGGTGGACAACCCCCGGAAGATCGCCGAGCTGTGCGACGTGGTGCGGCCCCTGCCCCCCGCCGGGGTGCTCTACCCGCCCAAGATCGAAAATTCCGAACAGCAGCTGAAGGACCTGGTCTACAACCGGATGCACGAGCTTTACGGCGAGAACCCGCCGGAGATCGTCACCTCCCGGGTGGAGCAGGAGCTTCACGACATCCTCTCCCGCCACTACGATGTCATTTACATGTCCGCCCAGAAGCTGGTGCAGGACAGTCTCGCCCACGGATATCTGGTGGGCTCCCGGGGAAGCGTGGGCTCCTCCATCGTGGCCTTTATGTCCGGGATCACCGAGGTCAACTCCCTGCCGCCCCACTACCGGTGCCCCCAATGCAAGCACACCGAGTTCGTCACCGACCAGGGGTACGGCTGCGGCGCGGATATGCCGGACAAGGTCTGCCCGGTCTGCGGCGTGGAATACGTGAAGGACGGCTTTGACATCCCCTTTGAGACGTTCCTGGGCTTCGGCGGCGACAAGGTGCCGGATATCGATCTGAACTTCTCCGGCGAATACCAGGCCAACGCCCACCGGTACACCAACGAGCTTTTCGGCTCCGACCACGTGTTTCGCGCCGGCACCATCGGCGGCGTGGCGGAGAAGACGGCCTACGGGTATGTGAAAAAATATCTGGAAAAGACGGGCCGCACCGCCTCCAAGGCCGAGGAGACGCGCCTGGCCATGGGCTGTGTGGGCGTTAAGCGCACCACCGGCCAGCACCCCGGGGGCCTGGTTGTCATCCCCCAGGACATGGAGATCACCGATTTCTGCCCCGCCCAGCACCCGGCGGACGACAAGGACACCGATATCATCACCACCCATTTTGAGTATCACTGCATGGAGGACAACCTCCTGAAGCTGGACGAGCTGGGCCACGACGACCCCACTATGATCCGTATGCTGGAGGATATGACCGGCCTTGACGCCAAGAAGATCCGCCTGGACGACCCGGAGACCATGGGCATCTTCAAATCCGCCGCCCCCCTGGGGCTCACGGACGACGACCCCATCATCGGCAAGACCGGCACCATCGGCATCCCGGAGTTCGGCACCGGCTTTACCCGCCAGATGCTGGTGGACACCCAGCCGGAGAATTTCGACACCCTGGTCAGGCTGTCCGGCTTCTCCCACGGCACCGACGTGTGGCTGGGCAACGCCAAGGACCTGATCACCTCCGGGACCGCCACCGTCCGGGAGACGGTGGGATGCCGGGACGACATCATGCTCTATCTCATCTCCAGGGGCCTGGATCCCAAGCTGAGCTTCAAGATCATGGAGAACGTCCGCAAGGGCCGGGTCAAAAAGGGCGGCTTCCAGGACGGCTGGGTGGAGACCATGAAGGAGCACGGCGTACCCGACTGGTACATCGATTCCTTAGCCAAGATCGCCTACCTGTTCCCCAAGGCCCACGCCGTGGCCTATGTGATGATGGCCTTCCGCATCGCCTGGTTCAAGGTCCACAGGCCCTTGGAGTTTTACGCGGCGTATTTTTACCGCCGCAGTCAGAAGGGCGGCTTTGACGCCAGGCTCATGTGCATGGGGGAGGAGACGGCCCGCGCCGCCATCCGGAAGATCAAAGAAAACCCCGCCGCCACCGACAAGGACGACGACCTGATGACCACTTTGGAGGCGTGCTGGGAGTTTTATAAGCGCGGTTTTACGTTTTTGCCTATTGACCTATATAAGTCGGATGCGTTAAAATTCAAAGTCGAGGGCAGCGCCCTCCGGCCCCCCTTTGTGGCCATCTCGGGCCTCGGAGAGGCGGCGGCCCAGGATCTGGCCGAGCACGGCCGGAGCGGGCAGTTCGTCTCCATGGAGGAGCTGGCCGCCAGCTGTCCCAAGGTCTCCAAGACCCACATCGCCGAGCTCAAGGCCCTGGGCGCCCTCGGCGCCATGCCGGAGACAAGCCAGATCTCCCTGTTTTAACTGGCCAGAAAGCCCTGACGGGCTGATCTCCGATGCGCATATAGCAGATTTGAGCTCTGTGACTACATTCAAGCCATTGATCCTCACACATACAGAGCAAGGAGGTTTACATAATTACTATGAGCAAGATCGATCTGAGTAAAGTCATGCCCGGCTGGAACGCCGAAGGGATCCTGGGCACCGGCGATTTCGGAACGGTGTACCTCATCCGGAACGCCGAGAGCGGGGCCTTCTCCGCCATGCGCCTGGTGAAAATGCCCCCCAGCACCGACGCCATCGACAACGCGGTGAAGCTGGGCATCAGCCGGGACCTGCTGACCACCTATTTCACCAAATTCAAGAACGATCTAAACTGGGAGCTGGCCATGTACGGCAACCTCCGCTGCGCCAATCTGGCCACGGTGGAGGACGTGGAGTGCGTGGACAACGACGGCCCCGGCTGGGCTGGGTACATCCGCACCGGCATCTATACGCCGCTGTCCGTCTACTTTGAGAAGACCGCCCCCACCGGCGAGGACGCGGCCAGGCTTGGCATCGACATCGCCTCCGCCCTGGACGCCCTGGCCCAGTACGGCCTTGTTCACGGGGAGGTGACCCCCTCCAACGTGATGGTCACCGACGCGGGCAGCTTCGTCCTCACCGACTACGCCATCCGCCGCACCCTGGAGAAGGCCGGCTCCGGCATCTTCGGCGCGGAGGAGAACAGCTTCGCCGCCCCGGAGAGTGTGGGCGGAGAGTCCACCGCCCAGTCCGACATCTACTCCCTGGGCGCGGTCATGTGCTACGTGGCGAACGGCTGTTCCATGCCCGAGCACGGCGACCCCTATAAGATCCGGGACATCGACGAGGGCCTGGCCGCCGTCATCCGGCGGGCGATGGCCGCCGACCCGGCCCAGCGCTACCAGAGCGCCGCTCAGATCAAGCTGGATCTGACGCGGCTGAACATTGTAAAAAAACAGCCCCGGCGGGCGATGGCCGCCGCCGCGGCCTTCGACGCCGTCAAGCGCAACGGCGGCGCCGTTATGACCGGCCCCGCCGCCCCCGCGCCGGAAAAGGACGGCGGCAAGGGAAGAAACGCCGCCAGGCAGGATAAAATAACCGGGAAGAGCCGGCAGGAGGCCCCCGCCGCCCAGAGGACGACGCAAAAGCCGGCCGTGGCCGTGGCGGAGAAGCCCGCCGAGCGGCCGGAGCCCTACGACTTCAACGACAAGATCAACGACCAGTTTACCTCCAAAGAGCGCAGAGCCGCCGAGCGGCGCTCCTCCAAGGCCGGGTGGGTCGTGGCCTTCATAGCGCTCCTGGCTATCCTGGCCGTTATCGCCCTCCTGTGGAGCCCCTGGAAGAAACCCGACGCCGAGGACACCACCGATCCCGCCGACACCTCCGACCGGTTCCATGACTCCGACACGTCGGATGACACCTCCGATGATACTTCCGACGACACCTCCAACGATACGTCCGATGACACCTCCGATGACACCTCCGATACGTCGGATACCTCGGATACCTCTACACCTGACACCTCCGCGCCGGACACCACGCCGCAGGATACCTCCACCCCGCCAGTGAATAACGACTACCTCTATCCCTCGGACACCCAGCGGATCACCCGCGCCGAGCTGGAGGGCAAGACCCGGCAGGAGACCGCCATGCTCATCAATGAGATCTACGCCCGCCACGGCTACATCTTCGGCGGCGAGGGCAGTACCACCCAGCAGTATTTCAGCGCCCAGAAGTGGTACACGCCCGTCACCAAGGATTCCGCCAAGGTGGTCGGCGAGTTCAACGCCATCGAGAACGCCAACATCTCCACCATCATCGCCTATCAGAAGGAGATGGGCTGGCGCGGCGGCAGCGGCTCCACCGGCAATAACAACGACACCACGCCCGACACCACGGGCAAGAGCAATGTGACCATCTTCCCCAGCGACACCAAGCTCGTGACCCGCGCCGACCTGGAGGGCAAGACCCAGCGGGAAGTCACGCTGATGCTCAACGAGATCTACGCCCGCCACGGCTACATCTTCAAGACCGACTACATCCGGGAGTATTTCGAGAGCCAGTCCTGGTACAAGCCTGTGACCTCCTCCACCAGCGTGGTCTACGGCTCCTTTAACAAGACGGAGAAGGATAATTCCGATTTCATCGACGCCTACATGCGCGAAAAGGGCTGGCGTTAACGGGCCGGAGGGCCCGGAAAGGGAAAGTGACGATGGACAAGATAGCGGTATTGATCCCGTGCTACAACGAGGGGCTGACGGTGGCCAAGGTGATCGCCGACTGGAAACGGGCCCTGCCCGAGGCGGTGATCTACGTCTATGACAACAACTCCACCGACGGCACCGCCGGGATCGCCGAAAAGGCCGGCGCCGTGGTGCGCCGCGAGTACGAGCAGGGCAAGGGCAACGTCATCCGCCGGATGTTCCGGGAGGTGGACGCCCGGTGCTATCTGATGGTGGACGGGGACGACACCTATCCCGCCGACAAGGCCCGGGAGATGGCCGATCTGGTGCTGGAGCGCCAGGCGGATATGGTGGTGGGGGACAGGCTCTCCTCCACTTATTTCACCGAGAACAAGCGGCGGTTCCACAACTTCGGCAACACCCTGGTCCGTTCCGCCATCAACACGCTGTTTCACGCCCACGTCAACGACATCATGACCGGGTGCCGCGCCTTCAGCTATGAATTTGTCAAGACCTTCCCGGTGCTCTCCGCCGGCTTCGAGATCGAGACGGAGATGACCATCCACGCCCTGGACAAGAAGCTGAGCATCGCCCAGGTGGTGATCCCGTACCGGGACCGCCCCGCCGGGAGCGAATCCAAGCTCAGCACCGTCCCCGACGGCCTGCGGGTCATCCGCACCGTTCTGCGGCTCTACCGGAGCTACAGGCCCTGCGGCTTCTTCGGGCTTATCAGCCTTCTGCTGGCTCTGCTGGCGGCTGTCTTCTTCATCCCGGTGCTGATCACCTATTTCAAAACGGGCCTGGTGCCCAATTTCCCCACGCTGATCGTCTGCGGCTTCACGGCCATCGCCGCGCTGCTGTCCCTGTTCACGGGCCTGCAGCTGGAGTCCTCCGTCCAGAAAAACAGGCAGGACTTTGAGCTGGCGCGGATCCGGATCAACGAGCTCTACCGCCGGCGCCTGGGGGAGCGGGGAGATGATGGTTGTGGCTGACCGTATACGCGCCTTTTTCCTCCGCCCGGCCATGCTGTTCTATCCCGTGTGGCTGGTTTTGACGGTTCTGGTCTGGACCGCCGCGCCCCGTCCGGGGATCTGGGGGTATCTGTGCCTGGCCGCCCTGCCCGTGTACGCTCTGCGGCCGGGATCTGTGCTCCATAAAGCCACGCTGGAGCCCATGACGGGCCTGAAGGGGGCCGTGATCGGGGCGGTGTGCGCCGCCGTTACAGCCTCCTGCCTTGTCCCCATGGGGTACATCCCCCTCTGGAACGGGGAGGTGCCCGGCCACCGCAACCAGTACGAGCTGACGGCGGAGGCGTTTTTGGAGGGGCGGCTGTACCTTGAATACGGGGACGAGGAGGAGCTTTTAAAGCTGGAAAACCCCTACGACCGCCAGGAGCGGAAGGAAAAGGGCGTGGCCTACCACTGGGATCACGCCTGGTATAACGGCCGCTACTACATGTATTTCGGCGTGGCCCCGGTGCTCCTGGTCTTTTTGCCCTACCGGGTGCTGACAGGCCGGAGCCTGACCACCTACCACGCCACGCAGATCTTCACGGGCCTGGCCGTCGTCGGTATATTCGCCCTTTTTACGTTTCTGGGGCGGCGCTTTTTCCGAAAGCTGCCCCTGAGCGTGCTTTTACTGCTGTCCACGGCCTTTTCCGTCATGAGCGTCTGGTACGCCGTGGCGGAGCCGGCCCTCTACTGTACGGCCATCTCCTCCGCCGTGGCGTTGGAGATCTGGAGCCTTTTCCTCTTCCTCCGGGCCGTCTGGGGGGAGGGGAGCGAGAACAGGCGGATCGCCCGGGCCTTTTGGGGGGCGCTCCTGGGGGCGCTGACCTTCGCCTGCCGCCCCACCGTCGGCCTTGCCAATCTCCTTGTCCTGCCACTGCTGGCGGTCTTTTTGAGGGAGCGGAAGCTTACGGTAAAGCTCCTGGGCAAGCTGTGCCTGGCCGCTCTGCCGTATGCGGTGGTGGCGGCGGGGCTGATGGTCTATAACTACGTCCGGTTTGAGGACCCCTTTGAGTTCGGCCAGGCGTATCAGCTGACCGTGACGGATCAGTCCGGCTACGACCTGTCCGTCAGCTGGCAGGAGCTTTGGCGGATCGTGGTCAACACGGCCGATTCCTTCTTCCACATCGGGCCGGTCAAAAAAAGCTTCCCCTATATGTCCGCCGGAGGGCTTGCCTACAACGGCGTCTTTTTCAATTTCCCCATCCTCCTGCTGGGCGTTTTCGGCCTCGGCCCCGCTGCTTTGAAAAAAGCGCGGCAGGAGAAGCTCCTGCCGCTGACGGTCTGGTTTGCCGTGGCCGTTCTGGCGGTCACCGCCGTGGATATCCTGTGGTCGCCCTACCTGCTGGAGCGGTACCACATGGACATCTATTTTCTCATGGGGATCGGGTGCTTTATCTCCCTGGGCCTGTGGATCTGCACCCGGGGGGAGCGGGAGAAAAACGCCGCCGCCTTCGCCGTGTCGGTCTTTGCCCTGCTGGCGGTGCTGTCGGCGTATCTGCAGTACGTGGGCTTCGCCTTCTATTCTTACCCCGAAAAGCTCGCCGCCCTGGCCGCCGCCCTGGGATTGAAATAAGGGGGACGCTATGGGGAAGCTTTGGAATACGGTCTGGGCGCTTTTGCGCAAATACCGCCGGTTCATCGTCTACGCCTTCTACGGCACCCTGGCGGCCCTGCTGAACATCGTCTGCTACTGGCTCCTGTACGAGAAGGCGGGCCTGGGGAACACCCCCAGCACCGTTCTGGCCTACCTGGCCGCTATGTTCTTCGCTTTTGTCACCAACAAGTTCCTGGTCTTCGAGAGCCGGGACGCCCACGGCGCGGCCTTTTGGCGGGAGGCGGCGTCCTTCTTCGCCTGCCGGCTTTTGACGGGCGCGCTGGACGTGCTCATCATGTACCTGGCCGTGGACCGGATGGGCTGGAACGGCGTGCTGTGGAAGCTCGTCTCCAACGTGGCGGTGACGGTCCTCAACTACGTGGCCAGCCGGTTTTTCATCTTCAAGAAGAAGCTGTGATCACAGCCCGCGAAGGCCACGCTTGACGGAGATGGCGTGGACCGGGCACATCTCCTGACAGCAGAAGCAGGAGATGCAGTTTTTCCGGGGCATCCCGGCCTTTTTGTCCGTGATCTGGATGATCTTCTGGGGACAGCTCTCGGCGCATTTGCCACAGCCCACGCATTTGGACCTGTCCACATGGGGGTAGGAGCGCAGAAGCCTGTCCATCACAAACTCCGTGGGCTTGCGCAGGAGCTTGGGTACCGCGTCGTCGAAGCCCGTGCTCTTCACCGCGTCCGGGAGCCGGAAGGCGGGGGAGCAGGGGACGACTTCATCCCCGGTGACGTCGATCCTTTCCGGCAGAAGGCCCATCTCCCGGGCGGCCCGCAGATGGGGCATGGCGTCGGGGGCCAGGCCCATGAACCGCACCGCCGTCACGTCCAGGGCGTACACGTCACGAGCGCACAGCGTCAGGCCCGTGTGCCGCACCGTGCCGCCGCCGGGGCCGTTGCCCTCCATGGAATCCACCGCGTCCAGGAGCGTGAGGGAGGGCTTTACCGTCTCGCACAGCTCGCAGAGCATCCATACAAAGTCCTCCGTCTGGGGGTACCGGCGGTGCATATCCGGCTTTTGAAGGCCGGGGATGGTGCCGAACAGGTTCTTTACCCCGCAGGAGACGGTGGTCATGGCGTGGGTCTTCAGCTTTGGCAGGTTGATGATGTACTCCGCCTCGGTCACCGGCGTGATCAGGTTGAAGACGCGGGTCTGAAAGCCCTCCCGGGTGGGGACGGCCTTGAAGGTGAAATCTTTGTTCAGATACTCCTGGATCCCCGGTACCCGCAGACCCGACGCGCCGTAGACGCCCCGCATATACTCGGCGTTGTAGAGCCCGCCGGAGCTCTCCGCCACCACGATGTTGGTGAATCCCCGCTCCGTGAGCCAGCGGATCACCGCCTTCAGGATCGCGGGGTTGGTGGTGACTCCCGCCTCCGGCTTCTTGCCGTAGAGCAGGTTGGGCTTTAAAAGGATCCTCATGCCGGGCGTCAGCTCCCGCTCCACCTTAAGAGCCTCAAAGTGCTTGGCGACCGCCTCATAGACCGTTCCCTCCTCATAAGACGGGGTGAAAACAGCGTTGACAACAGACATTTCGGCACCTCCGGGATGTTTTTTACAAATTGTATCACACCGATTGCCGGAAATCAATCCCCGAATGGGAATCGGATCCCCACGGGCCGGACGGCCCCATCCTCTCACCCCCCTTTAGAAGGAGCATCCTATGACACTGACATTTTGCGCCCCCTGTCTCTTCGGCCTGGAGGGGCCCCTGGGCAACGAGCTGCGGCATCTGGGCCTTTCGGACGTGCGCGCCGAGGACGGGCGGGTCTATTTTACCGGCACGGAGCAGGATATCGCCCGGGTCAACATCAAAAGCCGCTTTGCCGAGCGGGTGCTTTTGGTGGTGGGCCGCACCCCGGCGGCGGATTTTGACAGCCTCTTTGAGGGCGTCCGGGCCATGGAATGGGAGCGGTTCATCCCACGGGACGGCGCCTTTCCCGTGAAGGGCTATTCCCACGGCTCCGCCATCACATCCCTGCCGGCCCTCCAGCGCAGCGTGAACAGGGCCGTGGCCGAACGGCTGGGGGCCGCCTACCGTCTGGAGCGGCTGCCGGAGACGGGGGAGCTCTATCAGATCCAGTTCGCCCTGGTCCGGGACCAGGCCACGCTGTATATCGACACCTCCGGTCCGGGCCTCCATAAACGCGGCTACCGCCCCGCCCAGGTGGAGGCGCCCCTCCGGGAGACCCTGGCCGCCGCGCTGGTGGATATCGCCGGGTACCGGGGCCGGGGGGACTTCTGCGACCCCTTCTGCGGCAGCGGCACCATCCCCATCGAGGCCGCCCTGGCGGCGAAAAACCGGGCCCCCGGTCTTGAACGATCCTTCTCCGCCGAGAGGTGGCTCAATTTCGATATCCGCTGGGACGACGCCCGTGAGGCCGCCCGGGCCGGGGAATTTGACCGGGACTACGTGCTCTTCGCCTCCGACCTGGACGAAAAGGCCGTGGAGACGGCCCGCCGGAACGCCAAAAGGGCCGGCGTGGACAGGTTCATCCGCTTCTCCGTGGCCGACGCCGCACGCTTCGACCGGCCCACCGACCGGGGCATTTTAGTGACCAATCCGCCCTACGGCCAGCGCCTGGGGGATCTTCCTGAGGCCCAGCGCCTGATGCGGGACTTCGGCCGGGCCGTGCGGGCCTGTCCCGGCTGGCAGGTGAACATCATCTCCTCCGACGAGGAGCTGGAAAAGGCTTTTGGCCGGAGGGCGGCCAAGACCCGCAAGCTCTATAACGGCATGATCCGGTGCCAGTATTACATGTTCCGGTGAGAAGCGGCGGAAGCCACATCAATAGACATAGAAAAAGAGGAAAACGCTATGAGAATTCTCTTTATCCTGAACCCCGTGGCGGGCGGCAAAAAGACTGACAAGGAGGCCGTCCGGCAGAAGATCCGCGCCGTGATGGCGGAGCGGGGAGAGAGCTGCGAGCTCTATGAGACCGTGGGCCTTATGGACGCGGCGGAGAAGGTCAAGCGGGAGGCCATCAAGGGGGACGAGCTGCGCGTCATCGCTTGCGGCGGGGACGGGACGCTGTCCGAGTGCGCCCACGGGGCGGCGGGGTTCAAAAACGCCGCCGTGACCCACTATCCCTGCGGCACCGGCAACGACTTCGTGCGTATGTTCGGCCCCGACGCCGCCCTCTTTTCCGATTTGGACGCCCTGCTGGACGGTAAAAGCGAGCCGGTGGACATCGTGGACGTGAACGGCCGCAAGTGCCTGAACATCGCCTCCATCGGCATCGACGCCCGCGTGGGCCTGGACGTGCATAAATACTCCCAGCTGCCTGTCGTCGGCGGCGCGGGCGGGTATGTGATCTCGCTTTTGGTCAACGTGATCAAGGGCATCAACAGCCATTTCCGGATCACCGTGGAGGGGGAGGAGCTGGAGGGGCAGTACGCCCTCATCTGCGCCTGCAACGGCCAGTATTATGGCGGCGGCTTCAACCCCTCCCGGATCGCCACCCCCGAGGACGGGGCCATGGATATCCTTATCGTCAACGCCGTCTCCCGCTTCACCCTGGCGCGGCTTTTGAAGGTCTACGCCTCCGGCCGGTATGCCACACGACCGGATATCATAAAATATGTCTCGGGCCGTCACCTCATTGTGGAGGACGACCGGGAGTTTGGCGTCAGCATCGACGGCGAGGCCCTCTACACCAAACGCGCCGTCTTCCGCCTGATCCCCGGCGGGGTCAACCTGATTTACCCCAAGGGATGCCGGAAAATCTCGGAAATCATCAAAATGACCGCCAATGCGGACTAAAAACCCCTTGAATATGTATAAAATAACTATTGCTTAAATCCGCCAACTGCGGTATGATATAGATAATTTAGCACTCCGGTAAAAAGAGTGCTAAAACATGAAAAAGTTAAAATTTAAATGGTTATAGGAGGCAATTTCAGCATGAAGCTCAAACCTTTGGCAGACAGAGTCGTCATCAAGCGCGTTCCGGCTGAGGAGACCACCAAATCCGGCCTGATCCTCACCAGCTCCGCCCAGGAGAAGCCCCAGGTCTACGAGGTCGTGGCCGTGGGCCCCGGCGGTTTTGTGGACGGCAACGAGGTGGACATGGAGGTGGAGGTCGGCGATAAGGTCATCACTGGCAAGTACACCGGCACCGAGGTCAAGTTTGAGGGCGAGGAATATACCATCGTCAAGCAGAGCGAGATCCTCGCGATCGTAGAGTAATTTAGGAGGTAAATCGAATATGTCCAAAATGATCGTTTACGGCGAGGAAGCCCGCCGCAATCTGGAGGCCGGCGTCAACAAGCTGGCCGACACCGTCAAGCTCACCATCGGCCCCAAGGGCCGCAACGTGGTGCTGGATAAGAAATTCGGCTCTCCGCTGATCACCAACGACGGCGTGACCATCGCCAAGGAGATCGAGCTGGAGGATCCCTTTGAGAACATGGGCGCCCAGCTGGTGAAGGAGGTGGCCTCCAAGACCAACGACGTGGCCGGCGACGGCACCACCACCGCCACGGTCCTGGCCCAGGCCATGATCCACGAGGGCATCAAGAACGTGGCCGCCGGGGCCAACCCCATGGTCATGAAGCGCGGCATCCAGAAGGCCGTGGAGGCCGCCGTTGCCGAGATCCGCGCCAACTCCCAGCACGTCACCGGCACCGAGGACATCGCCCGCGTCGGCACCGTCTCCTCCGGCGAGGAGACCATCGGCCGCCTCATCGCCGAGGCCATGGAGAAGGTGGGCCAGAACGGCGTCATCACCGTGGAGGAGTCCAAGACCGCTGAGACCTACAGCGAGGTCGTCGAGGGTATGCAGTTCGACCGGGGCTACATCACCCCCTACATGGTCACCGACACCGACAAGATGGAGGCCGTATACGACGAGCCCCTGATCCTCATCACCGATAAGAAGATCTCCAACATCCAGGAGGTCCTGCCCCTCTTAGAGCAGGTCATCCAGGCCGGCAAGAAGCTGGTCATCATCGCCGAGGACGTGGAGGGCGAGGCCCTTGCCACCCTGATCCTCAACAAGATCCGCGGCACCTTCAACTGCCTGTGCGTCAAGGCCCCCGGCTTTGGCGACCGCCGCAAGGAGATGCTTCAGGATATCGCCGTCCTCACCGGCGGCCAGGTGATCTCCAGCGACATCGGCATGGAGCTGAAGGACGCCACCCTGGATATGCTGGGCCAGGCCCGTCAGGTCAAGGCCACCAAGGAGAACACCATCATCGTGGACGGCGCCGGCGAGAAGTCCGACATCGCCGCCCGTGTGGCCCAGATCAAGAACGAGTACGAGATCTCCACCTCCGACTATGACCGGGAGAAGCTCCAGGAGCGTCTGGCCAAGCTGGCCGGCGGCGTGGCCGTCATCAAGGTGGGCGCCGCTACCGAGACGGAGATGAAGGACAAGAAGCTGCGCATCGAGGATGCCCTGAACGCCACCCGCGCCGCGGTGGAGGAGGGCATCGTGGCCGGCGGCGGCACCGCCTATGTGGTGGCCTCCAAGGCCGTTGCCAAGCTTCTGAAGGACGTCCACGGCGACGAGAAGACCGGCGTGGCCATGATCGCCAAGGCCCTGGAGGCTCCCATCAAGCAGATCGCCGCCAACGCGGGGCTGGAGGGCGCCGTCATCCTCAACAACGTGAAGAACTCCGACTCCGTGACCTACGGCTTCAACGCCGCCACCGAGGAGTACTGCGATATGATCTCCGCCGGCGTTGTGGATCCCACCAAGGTCTGCCGCAGCGCTCTGGAGAACGCCGCCAGCATCGCCGGCATCGTCCTGACCACCGAATCCCTGGTGGCCGACAAGCCCGAGCCCCCCGCGCCTCCCGCCGCCCCCAACCCCGACATGGGCGGGATGTATTGATAACCAGCCAGAAAGACGATCCCTCAGCCGGCGTCCCCGCGGACGCCGGCTTTTACGTACTCACGCGAGCCGCTTTGCATCGGGCTCCAAGTATTTGGGCTCAGGCGCTGGCTCGCATCGTCCTCTCCCATCCGGGCGACAGCCCGGCTGGGTTTCTTACAGATCAATCGCAGCGTTCGCTCCGCCTTTCCCAAGCGGCCCGATGGGGGCCCCGGATGCTTTGTCAAACGTCTTGACAAGCCCCTCTTTGGGTGTATAATGATATACGTTAGAAAACAGGCCCGGTGGGGCGGGGAGGGGCGGCGCGCCGCCGGTCTCCCGCGCCCCTATATGAAAGCCGGCCGGCGCCAGCCGGCTACTAAATTTTATGCCGCGTCCGCTGCGCGGGTTACCTGGGAGGACAAGTATGGTCAAAATAGCGCCGTCTATTCTGTCGGCGGATTTTACGAAGCTGGGACAGGAGGTCGCGTCGGTCAGCTCCGGCGATCTTCTCCATTTTGACGTGATGGACGGCGTCTTTGTCCCCAATATCTCCTTCGGCCTGCCTGTGCTCAAGGCCCTCCGGCCCGTGACGGCGCTTCCCCTGGACGTGCATCTGATGATCACGCGGCCCTTGAATTTCGTGGAGCGCTTTTGCGGCTTGGGGGCCGACATCGTCACCGTCCACGCGGAGGCGGACGAGCCGGACAGGATCCGGGAGGCCCTGCTGCGCATCAGGGCGCGGGGCAAGAGGGCAGGCCTCTCCGTGAAGCCCGCCACCCCCGTGGCGGCGCTGGAGCCCTACGCCGGGCTTCTGGACAACATCCTCATCATGGCCGTGGAGCCGGGCTTCGGCGGCCAGAGCTTTATGGAAAACGCCCCGGAGAAGATCGCCCGGGCCGCCGCGCTGGTGCGCCGGTGGGGCGTCGATTGCGATATTGAGGTGGACGGCGGCATCAACCGGGAGACCGCGCGCCTGTGCCGGGAGGCCGGTGCCACCGTGCTGGTGGCGGGCAGCCACATCTTCCAAGCGCCGGACCGGGCGGAAGAGATCCGGCTTCTGAGAGGTATCTGATATGAGCTTTTTTCCCTCCGCTCTTGACGAGCTTGTTGAAAAATTCGCCTCCCTGCCGGGCATCGGCTTCAAGTCCGCCCAGCGGCTGGCCTTTCATATCCTGGACCTGCCGGAGGAGGAGGCCAAAGCCTTCGCCGCGGCCATCGTCACGGCCCGGGAGAAGGTCCACACCTGCCGGATCTGCCAGAATCTGACGGACGCGGACGAGTGCTCCATCTGCCGCTCCGACGCCCGGGAGGGGGACGTTATCTGCGTGGTGGCTACCCCCAAGGACGTGGCGGCCATCGAGCGGGCGGGGGAGTACAGGGGCCGCTATCACGTGCTCCACGGCGTCATCTCGCCCCTGAACCGCATCGGCCCCGACGATATCCGCATCCGGGAGCTGGTGGACCGGGTGGCCGCCGGCGGCGTGCGGGAGGTGATCATGGCCATGAACCCGGACACCGAGGGCGAGACCACCGCCAAATACATCTCCCGCCTGGTGAAGCCCTTCGGCGTCAAGGTCACCCGCCTGGCCTACGGCATCCCCGTGGGCGCCAGCCTGGAGTTTGCCGACGACGCCACCCTCATGCGCGCCATGGAGGGCCGCCAGGAAATTTAATTATCCACCAAGCGCCGGGTCTCCGGCGTTTTTTTATGTCCCGGGCCGGTGGGAAAAATTTCTGAAAAACTTGTAAACGGTGGTTATTTAATGTATAATATTCTTTCAGAGAACTTTTCGGGGAGGGAGAACCGTGACCTTCAAGCTGTTCAAGTCGCTCAATACCGCGTTTCTGGCGGTGACCGTGGCGGTCAATATCCTGTTTTTGCTGGCCGTCCTCCCGCTGGGCGGTTCCGGCGTGGGCAAGTCCTCCAGTGAACTGGTCAGTATATCCGTGTTGGCGGTGGCGGCGCTCATTCCGCTGGATTTCGTTATTGCGGTGGGCTTTTCCGTCGCGGCCAGCCGGAAGTTCGCCCAGATTGCCCTGAAACTGAGCCGTGACCTGGACACGGAGGGCTTTCGAACGGCCAACGCTCCGGTCCTCGCGCGTCTCAAGTCCCACCCGGAGCTGAGCCACACGACCCTGGGCACGGCGGCGCGGATGAACGAGGCCTGCGCCCTGGCCGAGGCGGGGGATCTGAGCGGGGCCGCCGAGAACCTGAAGGCCGTCCTTTACGACCCGGCGCTCCAAACCCGGCGCGGCACCCGGCTTTACGGCTACGCCAGAGCTCTCCTCCACATGACACGCCTCCTATACGGCCTGGACCGGCCCGAGGACGCGGACAGATGCGTTCAGGAGCTCCATAAGCTCCGGGACGGCCTTACGGAGAAGGACGCCGCGAAACTTCGCGGACTGCTCAATACCCTCACCCTCCGGGCCGATGCCGCCCGCGCGATGGGGGAAGGCAGGGGAGAGGAGGCCCTGAGGCTTCTGCGCGACAGTGAAAACGGGGAGGATCAGCCTCTGGAAAAGCTTCGCCTTGCCTGCTGTACGGCTTACGCCCATTTCCTCACCGGCGGCGGGGAGCGCGGAAAAGCGATCCTGGACGGCCTGGACGCGCGGGTGCGGCGGCTTTACGCCTGCGCCGAGACGCGCCGCCGCTGCGGCTGGGAGGAATGAGGAGAGATATGTCGGAAAGACCCATCAAAAACATCATCTTCGACTTTGGCGGCGTGGTGGTGAACTACGACCCGCGGGGATATCTGGAGAGCCTGTTCCCCGACGCGGGAACCGTCGAGTATATCCTGGAGCACCTTTTTGAGAGCGAATACTGGGGGCTCTTCGACCAGGACAGGGCCGACAGGGCCGCGTGCAACGCCATTATTCTGAAAAAAGCCAGGGAGGACGGTTACGGCCCCCAGATGGAGCTGGTGCAGGCCCGGTGGCCGGAGCACATGTGGACAAAGGACGACACCGTGGCGCTGGTGAAGGAGCTGAGAGACGGGGGCTACAACGTCTACTATCTGACCAACATGCCCCGGGATCTGTGGCCGGAGTTCGTGGGCCGGGGTCTTCGCGACCTGTTTCTGGACGGCGTGGCCTCCTTTGAACTGCACATCACCAAGCCCGACAGGCGCATCTATGAGGCGCTTTTCGCTCGCACGGGCATCGACCCCGCCGAGAGTGTCTTTTTGGACGATATGGAGCGCAATCTGCGGGGGGCCGAGGCTGTGGGACTGCGGACGGTGCTCTTCACGAACGCCGGGGCCGCCCGGGAGGCCCTGGCCGAACTGGGGGTGCGCCCGGATGACTGAGACGATCATCACCAGCCGCAAAAACCAGCGGCTTTGCCATTTGAAAAAGCTGGGCGCGTCGGCGGACTACCGCCGGGAGGCCGGGGAGTATCTGTGCGACGGGCGCAAGCTTTTAGAGGAGGCCCTCCGGTGGGGCGCGGACGTCCGCGAGGTGCTCACATGCGAGCCTCTGCCCTTTGAGCTGCCCACCGCGGCCAGGGTGTACCGGGCCGGCCGGGAGCTTGTGGAGTTTGCCTCGCCCTTAAAGACCGCTCAGACGGTGCTTTTCTCTGTGGGGATGCCGAAAGCGGAGCCGGTGACGGATCTGGCCGGGGCGCTGATTTTGGAAAATTTGCAGGATCCCGGCAACGTGGGGACGGTCCTGCGCACGGCCAACGCCTTCGGCATCCCCGCCGTGCTCCTCACCGGCGACTGCGCCGATCTCTATAACCCCAAGACCGTCCGGGCCTCCATGGGCGCGGTGTTCCGCCAGCGGGCCGTGACCGTGACCTATGAGGAGCTGGCGGCTCTCGCCAAAACAGCGCCCCTCTACGGCGCGGCCCTGCACAGGGACTCCGTGGATCTGCGCTCGCTCCCCTTAGAGAGGGCCGCCGTGGCGGTGGGCAACGAGGGGGCCGGCCTTTCGGAGGCGCTTCTGGCCCTGTGCGCCGGCACCGTCCTCATCCCCATGACCGAACGGTGCGAATCCCTCAACGCCGCCGTGGCGGCCTCGGTGCTCATGTGGGAGATGGGGAAACGTTCCTTGTGAGGAAAAGCCTCTTTCAACACACATAGACAGAAACGGAGGTGGAGATAATGGCCGAACTGAAATACTGGCTTTGGCTCGCTACCCGGCGGGGCCAGCGGCGGGACGCCCTGGCGCTTCTGGACCATTTCGGCGCGCCGGACGATGTCTATTTCGCCGGGGAGGCCGATCTGCGCCGCGTGCTGGAGACGGGCTTTGAGCCGTTTCTGGATAAATCCATGGCGGAGCCTCTGCGCATCCGGCGCGAATGTGAGGAGACGGGCTGTGATATGCTCACCCTCCACGACGCCCGGTATCCCGACCGGCTGAGAAACATCTTCGACCCGCCGTTGGTGCTCTATGTGAAGGGCCGCCTGCCCGATCTGGAGGCGGAGCCGGTCATCGCCATGGTGGGCACCCGGGGCTGTACCCCCTACGGGGTGGTGACGGCGGAGAAGCTGGGATACGAGACGGCCCGGTACGGCGGCATCGTGGCCACGGGCCTGGCCCGAGGCATCGACTCGGCGGCGGCCAGGGGCGCGCTGCGGGCCGGCGGGAGGGTCATCGGCGTCCTGGGATGCGGCGTGGACACGGTCTACCCCAAGTCCAACGGCCCGCTCTATGAGGACGTGGCCGCCACCGGGGCGCTGATCAGCGAATTCCCGCCAGGCACGCAGCCCCTCAGGCAGAATTTTCCCATCCGCAACAGGGTCCTCTCCGGGATCTCCCTGGGCGTGACCGTGGTGGAGGCCCCCGAGCGCTCCGGCGCGCTGATCACCGCCGCCCTGGCCCTGGAGCAGGGGAGGGACGTGTTCGCCGTCCCCGGCAATATCGACGCGCCCTCCTGCCAGGGCTCCAACGGGCTTTTGAAGGAGGGGGCCCACCCCGCCCTGTCGGGCTGGGACATCATGAGCCTCTACGCCCCGCTGTTCCCCGACCGGATCCTGAGCCCCGAGGGGGACGCGTTCCGCCCGCTGGATCCCCAGTCACGGGAGGAGCTGGTGGACAACGAGGTGGGCGAGGGGGCCAAACGCCGCCCCCGGTGGAACGGGAAGGCCACGGAAAAGCCGGAGTCCCGCCGCGAGATCCCCCGGGAGACGACAAAAAAAGAGATTGACAACACCCCGTCCGCGGGGTATAGTGACATAGAGTTAGACCCCGGAAGCCTGACGCTGGACGAACGGACGGTGCTGGACGCCCTGAAGGGCAGGACGCACCTGGACGACATCATCACCGCCTCCGGCCTTCCGTCCCAGGCGGTGCTGTCCGCCCTCACCATGCTGGAGATCACGGGCGCCGTGTCCCAGGAGCCGGGGCGGTATTACATCCCGCATTTCCGATTCAATTCATAACGATAAAGGCAAGGTAAGTCAAATGGCAAACGCGAAAAATCTCGTGATCGTGGAGTCGCCCGCCAAGGCGAAGACCATCGGTAAATATCTGGGCCCGGACTACCGGGTGACGGCCTCCATGGGCCACCTCCGGGATCTGCCCAAGTCCACCATGGGCGTGGACATCGAGGGCGGCTTCATCCCCGACTACCGGCCCGTCAAGGGGCGGGAGGAGACGATCCGTGAGCTCCAGAAGGAGGCGGGCGCGGCCAAGCGCGTCTATCTGGCCACCGACCCGGACCGGGAAGGGGAGGCCATCAGCTGGCATCTGAAGGAGCTTCTGCATATCCCGGACGACCAGGTTTACCGGGTCACCTTCAACGAGATCACCAAGCGCGTGGTCACCGAGGGGATCCAGCACCCCCGCGCCATCGACCAGGACCTGGTGGACGCCCAGCAGGCCCGCCGTATTTTGGACCGCATCGTGGGCTATAAGCTGTCGCCGCTTTTGTGGACGAAGCTGAAATACGGCCTCTCCGCCGGCCGCGTCCAGTCCGTAGCCACCAGGCTCGTGGTGGACCGGGAGGAGGAGATCCGCGCCTTCGTGCCCGAGGAATATTGGAACCTGGAGGCCCGTCTGCGCCACGAAAACGGCCCCGCCTTCAATGCCCGGTACTTCGGCCGGGACGGCAAGAAGGCCGAGCTGCATACCGCCGGGGACGTGGACGCGGTGGAGGCGGACGTGAAGAACGCCCCCTTTACGGTGTCCGATGTCAAGCGCAAGGACGCCAAGCGTTCCCCCGCGCCCCCGTTCATCACCTCCACCCTCCAGCAGGAGGCCAGCCGCAAGCTGGGCATGACCCCCAAGCGCACCATGGCCGTGGCCCAGCAGCTCTACGAGGGCGTGGATATCCAGGGGGAGGGCACCGTGGGCCTGATCACCTACATGCGTACCGACTCCCTGCGCCTGTCCGAGGACGCCCTGCGCGCCGCCGCCGGCCTCATCCGGGGCCGCTACGGAGAGGAATATTATAACGGCGCGCCCCGCCGGTTCAGGAATAAAAACTCCGCTCAGGACGCCCACGAGGCCATCCGGCCCTCGTCCCCGGAGCTGACCCCGGAGCGGGTGAAGGGCAGTCTCCAGCAGGATCAGTACCGGCTCTACCGGCTCATCTGGAACAGGTTCATCGCCAGCCAGATGGCCTCCGCCGTCTACGACAGCGTGACCATGGACTTCCGGAGCGCCGGACACATCTTCCGCTCCACCTGCCAGTCCCTGAAATTCGCCGGCTTCACCGCCGTCTACGAGGAGGGCCGGGACGAGGAGTCCGACACGCGGGAGATCCCGCTGCCCGACCTCAGCGTGGGGGATCAGGTGAAGCTCCTGGAGCTCATCCGGGAACAGAAATTCACCCAGCCCCCGGCCCGGTACACCGAGGCCACGCTCATACGCGAGATGGAGGAGACGGGCATCGGCCGCCCCTCCACCTACGCCCCCACCGTCTCCACCATCCTGGACCGGGAATACGTGGCCAAGGACGGCAAGAGCCTGAAGCCCACCCCCCTGGGGGAGGTGGTGACGAAGCTCATGAAGGAGCGGTTTGCCGATATCGTCTCCCCCGGCTTCACCGCCAATATGGAGGCTACCCTGGACAGCGTGGAGAAGGGCGAGCGGCCCTGGAAGCAGGTGCTGGGCGACTTCTACGGCGGCTTCGCCCAGTCGTTGGAGAGCGCCGAAAAGGCCCTGGAGGGCACCCATTTGAAGATCCCCGCCGAGGAAACCGAGGAGATCTGCCCCAACTGCGGCCGCAACTTAGTGGTCAAATCCGGCCGCTTCGGGCGCTTCCTGGCCTGCCCCGGCTACCCGGAGTGCTCCTTCACCAAGCCCATCGTCATCGAGATGCCGGGCCGGTGCCCCAACTGCGGCTCCCGGATCCTGAAAAAGACCAGCCGGAACGGCTACACCTACTATGCCTGCGAAAAGCGCGAGTGCGGCTTCATGACCTGGGACGTGCCCACCAAGGACAACTGCCCCGAGTGCGGCCACACCCTCTTCAAGAAAAACGGCCGGGGCTTCAATAAGCCCTTCTGCGTCAACGAAAAGTGCTCCCGCTTCGTCCCGGAGGACAAGCGCGGCTACAGGCGCAAGCCCGCCGCCGCGGCCCCGGAGGGGACCGCCCCCGCCGGAGAGGAAGCGTCCGCCGCCGAATCCGCCGCCGCGACGAAGAAAACCGCTTCTACGACCAAGAAAACGGCCTCCACGGCGAAAAAGAGCACGTCTACGACTAAAAAGACCACCTCAACCGCCAAAAAGGCAACTTCCACGACTAAAAAGACGACTTCTACCGCGAAAAAGGCGGCTTCAACCGCTAAAAAGGCCGCCTCCACCACCCAAAAGACCACCTCTACCGACAAAAAGACGGCCTCCGCCAAGACGGAGGGGGACGCATGAGCCGCGTCACCGTGGTGGGCGCGGGGCTGGCGGGCAGTGAGTGCGCCTGGCAGCTGGCCCGGCGGGGGATCGACGTGACCCTCTATGAGATGAAGCCCCAAAAGCGCTCGCCCGCCCATGTGGCCGACACCTTCGCGGAGCTTGTCTGCTCCAACTCTCTGCGCTCCGACGAGCTCACCAACGCCGTGGGGCTTTTGAAGGAGGAGCTGCGCCGTTTGGGCTCGCTGATCATGGAGTGTGCCGACGGGCACCGGGTCCCCGCCGGGGGCGCCCTGGCCGTGGACCGGGAGGGCTTTTCAAGGGCCGTTACGGAGCGGATCCAGGCCCATCCCCGCATCACCGTGGTCCATGAGGAGGTCACATCCATCCCGGAGGGCCGGGTCGTTATCGCCACCGGCCCCCTCACCGAGGGGGCGCTGGCCGCCGAGATAGAGCGCCTGTGCCCCGATACCGCCCTCCACTTTTTCGACGCCGTGGCCCCCATCGTCACCCTGGAGAGCGTGGACATGGAGTCCGCCTGGTTCGCCTCCCGTTACGACAAGGGGACAGCTGATTATGTAAACTGCCCGCTGGAAAAGGACGAGTACATCGCCTTTGTATCCGAACTTCAACAGGCCCAGGAGGCCGTCCTGCACGGCTTTGAGGACGACCGGGTTTTTGAGGGGTGTATGCCCGTGGAGGTGATGGCAAGGCGCGGCCTTGACACCCTCCGCTACGGCCCGCTGAAGCCCGTGGGCCTCCGGGACCCGAAAACGGGGCGGGAGCCTTACGCGGTGGTACAGCTCCGGCGGGACAACGCCGAGGGCACGCTTTACAATATGGTGGGCTTTCAGACGCATCTTCGGTTCCCGGAGCAGCGGCGGGTGTTCTCCATGATCCCCGCCCTGAAAAACGCGGAGTTTGTGCGCTATGGCGTCATGCACCGCAATACCTACTTAAATTCTCCGACGCTCCTGGACAGGTATTACCGCCTCCGGTCCGCCCCGCGCGTCTCCTTCGCGGGGCAGATGACGGGGGTGGAGGGCTACATCGAATCCGCCGCCTCCGGGATGCTGGTTGGCATCGAGACGGCCCGGGAGCTTCTGGGACAAGCCCCGGTGGACTTTCCCCGGGAGACGGCCATCGGCGCCCTGGCGCTCTACATCTCCGGCGGGAGCGTGGGGGATTTCCAGCCCATGAATATCAATTTCGGCCTCATCGCGCCCCTGGACCACCGTGTTCGCGGCAAGCGCAACAAAAACGCCGCCATCTCCCAAAGAAGCCTGGAGCTCCTGGAGAGGATCGGGGTGTAAACCGATATTTGGCGCATTACGTTAAACGTGTCTGACCCTGTACGGGCCGGACACCCGGCCGGCCCGTGTACCGAATTCCCGAAAATCTACCCCCAAAATCCCCAATTCCCGCTAATACATTGAAGAGAGAAGGATCGCTTATGAAGATCGTAGTGGACGCCATGGGCGGCGACAACGCCCCCCTCGAGATCGTCAAGGGCGCGCTCATGGCCGCGCGGGACTTCCAAACGGAGATCACGCTGGTGGGCCGGGGCGAGGACATCCTGCGTTCACTGGAGGAGCTGGGCGAGGGGAACCTCCCCGGCAACGTGGAGATCGCCAACGCCACCCAGGTGGTGGAGATGGAGGACGACCCCGCCACGGTGACAAAGGTCAAGTCCGATTCCTCCATGACCGTGGGCCTGAAGCTCCTGCACGACGGCAAGGCCGACGCCATGGTTTCCGCCGGCTCCACCGGGGCGCTCCTGTCGGGCGCGACGCTGGTGGTGAAGCGGATCCGCGGCATCCGCCGGGCCTGTCTGGCCCCCATGCTCCCCACCCCCGCCAACGGCGGGACGCTGATGGTGGACGTGGGCGCCAACGCCGAGTGTACGCCGGAATATCTTCTCCAATTCGCCTTCATGGGCAGCTTCTTCGTGAAAAGCGCTAAGGGAGTGGAGGACCCCAAGGTGGGCCTTCTCAACATCGGCGCGGAGGAGACAAAGGGGAATCCCCTCTACAAGGAGGCCCATCAGCTGTTGAAACGGGCCTCGGAGGAGGGGCGCATCAACTTCATCGGCAACGTGGAGGCCAGGGAGGTCATGAACGGCGTCTGCGACGTGCTGGTGGCCGACGGCTTCACCGGCAACGTCCTGCTGAAATCCATCGAGGGCATGGGGATCTTCTTCATGGGCGCCCTCAAGGACATGTTCACCAAAAGCTTCCTGTCCAAAATGGCCTATCTGGTGCTGAAAAAGGACCTGAAGGGCCTGAAGAAGCTGGTATCCTCCGAGGAGGTGGGCGGCACGGCGCTCCTGGGCATCCAGCGGCCCGTCATCAAGGCCCACGGCTCCAGCAACGCCTACGCCATCCGCTCCGCCATCCGGCAGGCAATCAAGGCCGCCGAGAGCGACACGGCGGCGCTGATTTCGGAAAATATCGAGTACATGAAGGTCAAAGAGCCTTCGCGGGAGGACGGCCATGGAGACGCTTGAAAACAGCCTCGGCTACACCTTTACCCGCCGGGAGCTGCTGGAGACAGCCCTGACCCACAGCTCCTGGTCCAATGAGAACCGCTCCGGCGCCTGCAACGAGCGGCTGGAATTTTTAGGGGACGCGGTGCTGGGCTTTGTCACGGCGGAGTACCTCTACAACCGCTTTCCCGACCTGCCGGAGGGCCGGATGACGCGTCTGCGGGCGGAGCTGGTGTGCGAGCACAGCCTGAGCCGCGTGGCGGAAAAGCTGGGCCTGGGCGCGTATCTGCGGCTGGGCCGGGGGGAGACGGCCACCGGCGGCCGGGAGCGGCCCTCCATCAACGCCGACGCGGTGGAGGCCGTCATCGCCGCCATGTATCTGGACGGCGGGCTCATTCCGGCGGCGGGCTTTATCCGCCGGTATATTTTGGACGAATTTGAGGCGGGCAACGCCAGGCCCGACCGGGACGCCAAGAGCGAGCTCCAGGAGCTTGTTCAGCGCAAGAGCGGCCAGGTGCTGGAGTACCGCCATGTGGGGGAGTCCGGCCCCGACCATCAGAAGATTTTTACCGCGGAGGTCTGGCTCAACGGCAAGGTGATCGCCTCCGGGGAGGGGAGAAGCAAGAAGGACGCGGAACAGCACGCCGCCCTGAAGGCCCTGGAGATCTTGGCATGACCCCTAGGCGCAGTGTCATCCCCGTCTTTGTGCCCCATCTGGGCTGTCCCCACCGGTGCGTGTTCTGCGACCAGCGGCGCATCTCGGGGGCCCTCCGTCCGGCCAGGCCGGAGGATGTGGTCCGCGCCATTGAGGAGGGGCTGTCCCGTTTAAAGCCCGGTACCGTCCCCACGCTGGCCTTTTACGGCGGGAGCTTCACCGCCATCCCTATGGAGGAGCAGAAGGCCCTGCTGGGTGCGGCCAGACCCTACCTGGAGGCGGGAAAAATCCGGGATATCCGCCTCTCCACCCGGCCCGACGCCATCGACGGCGACATTCTGGCCCTTTTGAGGGCCTACGGCGTGCGTACCGTGGAGCTGGGCGTCCAGTCCATGGATGAGGAGGTCCTGCGCCTTGCCCGCCGGGGCCATACGCCGGAGGACGCCGAAAGAGCCGCCAAGGCGGTGAGGGACGCGGGCTTTGAGTTGATTTTGCAGATGATGACCGGCCTTCCCGGTGACACGCCGGAGAAAAGCCTGGAGACGGCCCGGAGATTTGTTTCGCTTCGCCCCCACGGCGTGCGGATCTATCCCACCGTGGTCATCCGGGATACGCCGCTTTTCGACCTGTGGCGCGCCGGCGCGTACCGGGAACACACGGTGGAGGACGCCACGCAGCTGTGCGCCGTCCTCTGCGAGATCTTTGACGACGCCGGGATCAGCGTGATCCGTCTGGGCCTGAATCCCACGGAGGAGCTGTCCCACGGCGGCGCGGCCGCCGGGGCGTATCACCCGGCGCTGGGGGAGCTGGTGCTGGCCAGAAGATACCTTACGCGGGAGCGCGCCCTTTTATCGGAGGCCGACCGGGGAAAAGAGGTCCTGTTCGCCGTGACCCCCGGCAGAGTCTCCGCCGCCACCGGCCAGAAGCGTGAAAATTGCAGGATCCTGCAAGACGAATTTGCCCTGTCCGGGGTCAAATTCGTCCAGAGAGACATCCCCGATTTCACCGTTGAGAGGGTCATGATATCCTGAGAGGATCCGGTGCAATTCGACGGTGCGTCGGGCCGGCCAGTGTCCGGCCCCTACGGGTGCATTGTACGAAATTCCCAGGAAATTCGGTGGACGGGCCGCCAAGAGAGGCGGCCCCTACGGCGTTGATTGAAAGAATTGCGGGAATTCGGTGGACGGGCCGCCAAGAGAGGCGGCCCCTACAACCGATAAAGAAACGGCTCAAACAGACGTCGTACGGGCCGGACAACCGGCCGGCCCGTGTATCGAATTCCTGAAAAGATTTCATTAAACGCTGTACGGGCCGCCGCCCACGGCGGCCCACGAATTCCCCGCCGTACCATTGAATTTCCCACGTATTGGGCCGTTGAACGAAATTCCCCAATAATTCGGAAATTATCGCGTATGACGGCGGGCCGCCGAGGGCGGCGGCCCCTACGGCGTTGATTGAAAGGATTGCGGGAATTCGGTGGACGGGCCGCCCGGTGTGCGGCCCCTACGATTGACACTCAGCGTTTCCGTACGGGCCGGACACCCGGCCGGCCCGTGTATTGAATTCCTGAAAAGATTACTTTAAATGCTGTACGGGCCGCCGCCCACGGCTGCCCACGAATTTCCCGCCGTGCCATCGAATTTCCTCACGTACGGGTGCGTTATACGAAAGTTACGGCTTGAAATAAGGAGGCGTCACGATGGCGTTTGACTTCAAAAAGGAATATAAGGAGTTCTATCTGCCGAAAAACAAGCCGGCCCTTGTGGAGGTGCCGCCCATGAACTACATCGCCGTGCGGGGGCGGGGGGATCCCAACGCCGAGGACGGGGCGTACAAATCGTCCATCGGGCTTCTGTACGGCGTCGCCTTCACCGTCAAGATGAGCAAGCTGGGCAGCCACCGGATGGAGGGCTATTTCGACTTCGTTATGCCACCGCTGGAGGGATTCTGGAAGCAGGACGGCGTCTCCGGCGCTATCGACTACACCCGCAAGGACGAGCTGGAGTTTATCTCCTGTATACGGCTGCCAGATTTCGTGACCAAAGAGGAATTCGACTGGGCCGTGACCGAGGCGGCGCGAAAGAAAAAGACGGATTTCTCCCAGGTGGAATTTCTCCCCGTCCGGGAGGGGCTGTGCGTCCAATGTATGCACCTGGGGCCCTACGACGCGGAGCCAGCCACCGTGGCGCTGATGCGCGCATATATGGAGGCACAGGGCCTTCAGCCGGATTTTTCCGACATGCGGCTCCACCACGAAATTTACCTCTCCGACCCGCGCAGGTGCGCGCCGGAGAAGTTGAAAACCGTGATCAGGCATCCCGTGCGGCCGGCGGGGGTGTAAAAAATGGACAGGACGGAAAAGGTGATCTTCACCAACATGTGTATGGTCACGGACGGCGCGGGAAACGTGCTGATCCAGGACCGGGTGGATCCTGACTGGCCCGGCGCCGCCTTTCCCGGCGGCCATGTGGAGAGAGGGGAGTCCTTCACCGACGCGGTCATCCGGGAGGTCCGGGAGGAGACGGGCCTTACCGTCTCTCGGCTGACGCTGTGCGGCATCAAGGACTGGACGCGGGAGGACGGCACGCGGTACGCGGTGCTTTGCTACAAGACGTGCCGGTTTTCCGGCGCTCTCGCCTCCTCTCAGGAGGGGGAGGTCCGTTGGGTCCCCCTCCGGGAGCTTCCGAACATGAAACTCGCCGGCGGCATGGAGACGATGCTGAGGCTCTTTCTGGAGGACGGGCTTTCCGAGCAGTTTTTCTACCGGGAGGACGGCCGCTGGGTGGAGCGTCTGAAATAGCGCAGAGAGGTTTACATAACATGTACATCCGAGACATATACAAATCCAAAAAGCTGCCAATTTCCTACGAGATTTTTCCGCCCAAGGGGGAACTGCGGGTGGAGGAGCTGCGGGGGACGCTGGCGGCGCTGACGGGGACGGAGCCGGATTTTATCTCCGTCACCTGCTCCGCCGGGGGCTCCGGGAACGGGAAGAACACGGCGGCGCTGACGGGGATCATTGAGCGGGAGTACGGCATCCCGGCGGTGGCCCATGTGACGTGCGTCAACTCCACCCGCGCCGATGTGGACGGGGTCATCGAGGACATCAAGGCCCAGGGGATCACCAACGTCTTCGCCCTCCGGGGGGACAAGCTGCCGGGGAGCGAGACGCGGGATTTCCGCTACGGCGCGGAGCTGGTGCGGTATCTCCGGGAGAGGACCGACTTTTGCGTGGGCGGCGGGTGCTACCCGGAGGGGCACGTGGAGTGCGACGATTTTGACGCGGACATCCGGCATTTGAAGGAGAAGCAGGACGCGGGGGCGGAGTTCTTTCTGAGCCAGCTTTTCTTTGAGAATACCGCCTTTTACCGCTTCATTGACAAGGCCAGGGCGGCGGGGATCACCGTGCCCGTGGACGCGGGGATCATGCCCATCATGGGCAAGAGCCAGATCACCCGGATGGTCTTTATGTGCGGCGCCAGCCTGCCCTCGGCGGTGGTGCGGATGGTGAACCGGTACGAGAACGACCCGGCATCCCTCCTGAAGGCCGGGATGGAGTACGCGGCGCGGCAGATCATTGAGCTGGCGGAGAGCGGCGCGGTCAGCGGGATCCACATCTACACCATGAACAAGCCCGAGGTGGCGAAATTCGAGATGGGGGCGCTGCGGGATGCCGGCTTCTGAGTTTTCCATAGAGAGAAGCGAGGTTTTGCGGTATCTGGGCTACCGGGGCCAGGAGCTGGGGCCGGAGCTGGAGCGGCTGCTGGACGAGATGTGCCAACGGTGCCGGGAGAACGCCCGGCCCCGGTATGTCTGGCGGTTTTTCTCCCTGACGGATGAGAGCGGACAGCCGGAGCTTGACGGGACGGGGATCGTTCTGCGGGGCCGGGACATCAAAAAGCACCTGCATCGGGGCACGGCCTGCGCGGTGATGGCGGCCACCCTGGGCCTGGAGCCGGAGCGGGAGATGCTGCGCATCGGGCGGCGCTCCACCACCGGGGAGATCGTCTTCAACGCGGCGTGTACGGCCCTCATCGAGAGCGTGGCCGACGTCTGCGAGGGGGAGATACAGGCTTGGGCCCGTGAGCGGGGACTTGCCACCGGGTACCGGTACAGTCCGGGGTACGGGGACTTCCCCTTAGAGCAGCAGACGGAGATTCTGGGGGCCGTGGAGGCCGGCACAAGGCTGGGCATCACCCTGACCGACTCCCTGCTGATGGTGCCGAAAAAGAGTGTCTCGGCGCTGATCGGCCTCTATCCCGCCGGGGAGGGGATCCGCCGGGGCGGCTCCACCTGTGAGACATGCGAAAATTACGAGCACTGTGAGTTCAGAAAGGAGGGCTTCGGCTGTGGCGGTTAACGGATTTACCCTCATTGACGGGGCCATGGGGACCGAGCTTCAAAAGCGCGGCCTGAAAACCGGCGCTCTGCCGGAGCTTCTCAACCTGACCGATCCCGATATCGTGCGGGCGGTACACAAGGATTATGTAAACGCCGGGGCGGACATCATCACCGCTAACACCTTTGGGGCCAACGCCCGGAAGCTGGGAAGCGCCCAGCGCATACGGGAGGTCATCGCCGCCGGGATCCGGCTGGCCAGGGAGGCGGGCGCGGGACGCGTGGCGCTGGATCTGGGCCCCACCGGGGCCATGCTGGCGCCCATGGGGACCATGTCCTTCGAGGAGGCCTACGGGCTATTTAAGGAGCAGGTGGCCGCCGGCGTGGAGGCCGGGGCGGATCTGGTGCTCATCGAGACCATGTCAGATCTTTTAGAGGCCAAGGCGGCGCTTTTGGCGGTGAAGGAAAATTCCGATCTGCCGGTGTATGTGACCATGACCTTTGACCGGGACGGGCGCACGTTCCTGGGCACCAGCCCCGCCATCGCGGCGGTGACGCTGTCGGCCCTGGGGGCGGACGCGGTGGGTATCAACTGCTCCTTAGGGCCGGAGGAGATCGTCCCCTTCGCATTGGAGATGCTGGAGTGGGCCCCCGTGCCGGTGGTCGTCCAGCCCAACGCGGGCCTGCCCGACGCCACCTCCGGCCAGACGGTGTACCCTGTGGGGCCGGAGGAATTTGCCCTGAGCGTGGGGCGGATGCTGGACGCGGGCGTGACCATCGCCGGCGGGTGCTGCGGCACCACTCCGGAGCATATCAGGCTCCTGCGGGCGGAGATGGAAAAGCGCGCGTCGGCGGAGCGGAGCGTCAAAAGGCGCACCGTCTTCACCAGCGCCCAGAGGCTTGTCTGCCCGGCGGGGGGTATCGCCATCATCGGCGAGCGCATCAACCCCACGGGGAAGAAGAAGATCAAGGAGGCACTGCGCAGTCAATGCTTCGACCATATCCTCAGCGAGGCCATCAGCCAGGAGGAGGCCGGGGCGGAAATTTTGGACGTGAACGCCGGCCTGCCCGAGATCGACGAGCCGGGGACGCTGACACGGCTGGTGACGGCCCTGCAGGCGGTGACGCCCCTGCCCCTGCAGATCGACAGCGCCGACCCGGAGGCCGTGGACAGGGCCTGCCGGGTGTACGCCGGCAAGCCCATCATCAACTCCGTCAACGGCAAGGAGGAGAGCCTGCGGGCGATCCTGCCCATCGCCAAAAAGTACGGCGCGGCGGTGGTGGGCCTGACCCTGGACGAGGACGGCATCCCCGACAGGGCAGAGGACAGGCTGAAAATTGCGGAAAAGATCCTGGCGCGCGCTCAAAACTACGGCATCCCCCGGGAGGATGTGCTTATCGACTGCCTGACCATGGCGGTGTCCACCAACCAGAAGCTGGCGGTGGAGACCTTGCGGGCCGTGCGTCTGGTGACGGAACGGCTGGGGGTGGGGACGGTGCTGGGCGTCAGCAACATCTCCTTCGGCCTGCCCGCCCGGGAGCTCATCAACGCTACCTTTTTGGCCAACGCCCTGGCCCAGGGGCTGACCCTTCCCATCCTGAACCCCCTCTCCCAGCGGTACATGGACGTGGTGGCCTCCTGGCGCGTCCTCAGCGGCCAGGATAAAGATGCGGGGCGGTATATAGAAAGTTATGTTAACAAAACCGTCACATACCAGAGTTATGTAAACAAAAAGACGGAAAATGTTATGTCTACCGTTGATGTTATGTCACCCGATAAGGAAGTTGACATAACGCAAATCGTGCTGTCGGGGCGGAAGATGTTCATCGCGGACGCGGTGAGCAGGGCCCTGGAGGAGCGGCCGCCTATGGAGGTCATCAACGAGCTGCTGATCCCCGCCATCAACGCCGCGGGGGAGCGGTTTGAGAAGGGACAGTTTTTCCTGCCCCAGCTGATGGCGTCGGCGGAGACGGTGAAGCTGGGCTTTGACGTGATCCGGGACAGGGCCAAAACCGGCGAGGTGGTGAGCAAGGGGAAGATCCTGCTGGCTACGGTGAAGGGCGACATCCACGACATCGGGAAGAACATTGTCAAGATGCTCCTGTCCAACTACGGCTATGAGATCGTGGATCTGGGCCGGGACGTGGACTCCGACACGGTGGTGGAGGTAACTCTGCGGGAGCATATCAGGCTTGTTGGCTTGTCGGCGCTGATGACTACCACAGTGAAGGCCATGGCGGAGACGGTGGAGAAGCTTCGCACGGCCGGTGCGGACTGCAAGATCATGGTGGGCGGCGCCGTGCTGAACGAGGAGTACGCAAAGCTGGTGGGCGCGGACTTTTACGCCAGGGACGCCCAGGAGTCGGCGCGGATCGCGGCGGAGGTTTTCAGGCAGTGAAGCCGCGGAAATGAAAAATTTTTGATTTTTTGAAAAAAATCCTTGACAACACCGCCGCGCGTGGGTATAATAGCTCTTGCGTTTAGCGGGATTGTGTAAAGGTAGCACAGCGGACTCTGACTCCGTATGTGAGGGTTCGAATCCTTCTCCCGCTGCCAAGTGAAACACCTGGAATCGTTGAGATTCCGGGTGTTTTTTTGCTTTTCGGACATTTTTTTGTCGCAGAATGTTTCCTGTGGCTTTTTATTTGGTGAAGATACCCCATCTTTTACCCCTTACGGCTCAAATTGCCTTTATGTATGCCTCCATCCGGGCGGCGCTTTCGTCCTTCATGCGCTCCGAGACGTGACCGTATACGTCCAGCGTAAAGGCGGCTGTGGCGTGGCCCAAGTTGTCCTGGACCGTCTTCACATCGTCCCCATTTTGAAGGGAGAGAACGGCGAAGGTGTGTCGGAGATCGTGGACACGGCTGGATGGAGCTCCGATTTGTACAGCGATTTTCTTGTAATGGTTATAGACGGTCTGAGGACTGAGATTGGACCCTGTAGTCGTGGTGAATACAAGCGCGGTCTTCTGCTCATCCGCGTTGCTCCAGCCCTCCCACGTATCACCGGCCGCGAGACGCTGACGCAGCTGTTCTGTCCTGCGTCGGCTCAAAAGTTCCATGACGGTAGGAGCTGGCTTCAATATACGGACTTTGTCATTCTTGAGTGGGGCGAACGTAAAGCCTCCGTCTTTGATCGGGCGCTTTTGGAGCTGCTTACATACCTTGACAGTCCCCGCTTTGAAGTCTACACAATCCCACGTCAGTCCTGTGGCTTCTGCCTCGCGAAGGCCGGTAAAGAGGATAACTTTCAAAATAATCTCATATTCGTCCCCTTCGGCTTGCATGAGAAAATCTTTGATTTGCTCATCGGTGAGGGGGACGATTTCTTTTCTCTCCACCTTTGGAAGTGTCACCCGGTCCGCCGGATTTGTCTTTAGATAGCCCATATCAACAGCTACAGACAGGGCCTTTGTTAAAATGCCGTGGACATTTCGGACGCTTTTAGGAGAGAGCGGCATTTGCTCTGTCACCGTCTGACCGTTCTGCTTGACGATTTTCCCTTTTTCGTCGTATTTTGGGACGATCCTCCCGGTTCGTAGCAGCTCATTGTAAAAGCTCTGTATAACGTGCGGTTTGAGCTGAGACAGCTTCATCGCGCCGAGGGCGGGACGGATATGTGCCTCGACCTGGGCTTTGTAATGCTTGACCGTCAGATATTTCTTATCCCCCATATAGTCCTTTACCCAAATATCGAGCCATTGCCCCAGTGTCATTTTAGTCGGTTCAAAATACTCTCCATTATCTATGGCCGCTATTGCCTGGGCCAGCTTTTGCCGAACCTCCTTTTGCGTTTTGGCATACACGGATTTTCTGATTGACTTGCCGGTACCCGGGTCTTTCCCGACGACATACCGGGCTTCCCATGTCCCATCCGGGCGCTGCCGAATTGAGCCGGACCCCTGTGCGGCACGGGTGTTACTCTTGCGTGGCATGTTCTTTTCCCCCTTCTGGCGGTAAAAAGTATTCCCATCCGTCATTAGCTGCTACGTCTTTTAAAATACCTTCAAATAGATTTGAAAGGGTTTTTTGTGCCTTTGCGAGGAAAGTGCTGGCCATAAGACCGGATGAAACAACGTGGAGGTTCCCATCTGACAATTTGGTTACTTCTTTGTCCAAGAGAATATACATCTCGTTGTTTATGCCCGTTTTGGATGGTTTAGACATTTCTAAGTATTCCCGAAGAATCTCCAAAAGTTCTGAGAAATAGATTGAATTGATAAAAAGCTCAAATGACAGCCGCTGCCCATCATAGGGAAATCCATCTCTGCCATGCACACTAAGCGAATAGAGCTGAGAAATGGTCAACGGCTGAAAATGAGTTATTTTTGCAAATTCGTGGTATTCAGGTTTCTCCCCGGGCGATAATCCGAGAAGGTAGTCGGAACTCACGTTGAAATGTTCCGCTAAAGATTTGATGTGATCTGCTTTTATGCGCCGTGTTCCTCGCTCCCAATGCTGGATTATCTCCCTCGATACTCCTATACTGGTCGCGAGTGTTTCCTGGGTTTCACCTCCATTGTTGACCCTCAGCTTTCCTATTTTCTCTCCAATCGATTTTTCCAAAGGTGTGATTTTGTCCCGCTCCACTGTAGAATATACCTCCTCGTTTTCGGTTTTGTGCCAATATTTTTGGATATGGCACAAAACGATTGATTTTCGCTTTTGTATCCATTATAATATAGATGGCACAAAAAAGCAATATCAAAATCATAATGAACGGAGGATTTTTATGTGCGAAGTTGAAAAGGAAGAGATAAGGAAAGCAAGGAATGCATATCGCCGTGAGTGGAACCGTCGTAACCCCGAAAAGGTCAAAGCGGCACAAGAGAGGTATTGGCTAAAACGAGCTGCGGAATTAGCTCGCGGAAAGGGGGAAAGCGCAAATGGCTGAGAAGTTTGCGCTGTCTCCGACAGAGGCGGCACAAGCATTGGACATAAGCCGCCCGACGATCTATCAGCTGATGAACCGTGAGATTGACCGGCTCCCAAATTTCAAAGTTGGGTCCCGCCGTCTTATTCCCGTTTCCGGGCTCAGGGCATGGATAGATCGTCAAGCAGAAAGGAGTTCGCAGAATGGCTGATAAAAAAAGTGCAAGCCCCGATGTTGGCGCATCAAGGCTTGCAGATGATGGAACGACGGTTTGGGGCGCGTCTGTTTCCAATCCTGATTTTACAACAAGCGAAAGCAACGGTCAAGTGGAAATATCAAAACTTCTTGGTTACGGCCCGAGTGAAGCTATTACGGGACGGAAACTTGCGGACGTGATTGGCGAGGACACCCGTACCGTGCGGGAAATGATTGAAGCCGAGAGGCGGCGCGGAACACCGATTTTGAGTGACTGCGCCAACGGCTACTTTTTGCCCGTTGATGAAGCAGAGGCGGAACGCTTTGTCCGATCCATGCGCCATCGTGCCCACCAGATATTGACCACGGCAGCAGCCGTAGAACGGGCGATGGGTATCGACTGAGGCGGGGTGATGGGTTGGATATTTATGACTTCCTGAACCGGCTGGATAGCGTGAAACGGAGCGGCAACGGGTGGTCGGCAAAGTGCCCTGGACACGATGACCAACACGCGAGCCTGTCCATCTCCACGGGGGAGGATGGACGAATATTATTGAAATGTCATGCGGGCTGTGAAACGGCGAAGATCACAGGCAGCTTGGGCCTGACGGTCAAAGACCTTTTCCCCGAAAAGCAATCAAAAAAAGAGCGCCCACGTATTGCGGCCGTCTATTACTACCCCGGCGGCGTCCAAAAGGTGAGATATGCGGACAAGTCGTTTTCATGGCGGCAGCCGGACAGTAAAGGCGGCTGGACATACAACCGAAAAGGCGTGACGCCTTCGCTTTATGTGGCCGGGAGCTTGGGCGGGGCCGTGTGCGTCTGCGAGGGCGAAAAGGACGCCGACAGCCTTCACCGCTTGGGATATAACGCCGCCAGCGGAGCCGATGGAGCGGGACATGGAAAGTGGTTAAAGCAATACACCGAAGAGAGAGACGCCGCCCTTGACGCTCTGCGGGCCGATTGCGCCGAGAGTATCGACGCGGCCCTGAAATCCATGCAGGACGCATTGAGCCACCGGGCCATTGTGCCGCCCACGCCGGAACAGGTTGCAATTCTCCAGGTGCTGCAAATGCGGGACAAGCTGGACGAGCGCGAATTAGAGCAAGCCGCCGTTGCCGTTTCAGGAAATCCGCTTTGTATCGGCATTGTGGACGAACTGGCCAAAAAGCACGGTTGCATTAGGAGGTATAGCGGATATGCCGCGCAATTTCCAGACGGTGAGGCCAGGGAGCGGGTGCAATATCTGGCCCGCAGCGCCCGCAAACTTTTACACGGGGAGGGCGGATATACCAGCAACGCCGCCGCGACGGACAGCAAAGAGAGCGTTATTTCCCGGATGGGGGCGTTCCCCGCTTCGATTGATGATCACGGCGGGCGCTATCAGGAGGCCGTGGTAAATACCAAGTTGATAGGTATGTTCTGTGAGGCCGTGGACGGCGTAAAGGAGGATTGACATGGTCATTGGGGCAATCATCTTTGCAATCGGCTGCCTGTTTGGCGCCGCACTTTACCGGGCTGGCGCAGGAGAAAGGAAATAAAATGTCAGCAAAAAACAAATGTATGCGCCTGACAAGGGCGTATCTGCGTAAGCAGATGGATCATCTGGCTGACTTTTTCAGATTAGGATACGAAGATGGGGCGGCCGGTAAAGCGCCCTTTAATTGGTGAACAGTGTGAAAAACATTGGCAGCACCATAAAGAACTTCCTGGGCTTCTCCGAGCCGAAGGAAGGGCCGCTGTCCAACTTCCACACCTACGCGCCTGACATGATGAAGCTGTTCGCTCAGGGCATCGAGGACAACGCGGATATCGTGCGGAAGCAGTTTGACAAGAGCCTGGACTTTGGTACGGCAAGTATGTCTGTCAGTCGCGCAAAAAAATCCTATCTCCTACACTTTTTCTTCTATTTTTGGCTTTATCCTTTATTCTTCTTTCCGCATCCTCTTCATTGGATGGTTTTTGCTCCCTGTACTTTTTCCTTTGCATTTTTGTATCTTGTATGCTAAACTCTTTACGTCGTTCATTCCCATATGAATGTCTCCCTGTTAGTTTTTTCGTGCAGTTGCCAGACCGCATGTTTATTCTAACAGGGATTCTTCCTCATCGCCATAGGCTTTTTTGAACCACTCGTTTAACGAGTGGTTTTCAGTTTGCAATAAGGGCCGTAGGAGCAATCCCACGGCCCTTGCTTTATTTATACACGTCCCCACGGTTCCCGGCGTCCAGCACACGGACGGTGACGATCTCGTGCTCCACGGTGTAGATCACCCGGAAATCTCCGACACGGAGCCGGTAATATCCGCTTCTCCCCTCCATCGGCTTAATGTCACCGACAAACGGCAGCTTGTATATGGCCGTGATAAGCCGGTCTTGATTTTCCCTTGTCTGCTTGCGGATGAATTTCTCTGCCCTTTTCTCAATGATAACGTGATACGTCATGGAAGCTTAACCCCCAATTGCGCGGCAAGGTCTTCAATCGAGATCGTGTCGTGCTTGTGTGGGTCGGGGTCTTCCATGTACTCTTTGAGCATATCGGCGCAAAAGGCATCATCCTGGGCCTCGTCGTCCATAAGCCCTTGCAGATAGGCGATAACATAGCCCATCTTATACGCCGGGACCATATCAAGCATTGCCACCGCTTTTTCCTTTTCGCTCATTCCTGCACACCTCCGTTCAATATGTGACCGTTGATACCTTTCGCATCATCCCGCTTCATTGTCTCCGTTTTAAAGCCACCTACTCTCATAGATTTTCTTCGCCACGTCTTTGACTGCGAACATCTTGGTTTTCCTGTCGAAGCCGTGTACCGTCAAACCATCGACCCATTTTCGGACAGTCGGCCTTGATTTTTTGATTTCAAAGCCGATTTCTGTCATTGTCATAAACCTGCCGTATTTCGTCTGAAGCTCTTTCTCCAGCTCCCATTGCTCCGGCGGGATTCCGATTTTCGTTCGAGGCATAATAAAACCTCCCTACAACAAATTAGAAAGTCGCTTTCCCTGTTCCAAACCCCTTCAATTTTCCTGATCCCGCTCCATAGTTTCATCAATAGCACGGATAATAAATCCGTTGGCGGATTCACCCCGGCTATCGGCATATGCTCTGATTGCCTCTCGCTTGCCTTTGGGTACTCTCACTTTGATTTCATCGTAGTTTTCTTTCATGTACTTAGTCACGGCCCGTTGTTGGGCTTTAGTTGTCGGCATGATTACACTTCCCTTCCGTGGCGAACAAATTAACATCTTTGCTCCTCTCCCATTATAGCTATTATAGCACGGCCGTCTATCGGGGACAATATACAAATTGCACATATATCGGGGACAATATTTGTGCAATATTCCATCTTGATATATCGGGGACGATATAGTATAATAATATCATCAAGGGAGAACAAAACAGCGAAAGGCACCGGCGAGGGCGGACGGGTAACAGCAAGAACGCCCCGCAAGCGTGGGAATGGATTCGGTAAGACGCGAGGCGCACGAAAAGTGACAAAGGCCACCCACCGCCGGAAATCTCCCGATTTTATAAGGAGGTACACACAATGAGCGCCAACGAGATCAACACCACCGCGAAGGACCTTTTGAGCGTCAGGGCCATGATCGAGGAGCTGCAGGCCGAGGCCGAAGCCCTCACCGACAAGCTCAAGGCCGCAATGGTTGAGCAGGGCACCGAAACCCTCCAGGGCGACGGCTGGAAGGCCACCTGGAAGAACGTGGTGAGCAACCGCTTCGACAGCAAGACTTTCAAGGATGAGCACGCCGACCTTTACGGTCAGTACAGCAAGCCCACCACCACGACCCGGTTTGTACTGAGCGTATGAGAAAGGCCCCTTGCATCAACGCCGGTCAAAGCCAGATGCAAGAGGCCCCCACCAAGCCCCAGCGAGGGGGCGGGCATATTTATTATACCAGCTCCCCCATAAAAATACAAGAGAGGAAGTTAATAAACGGGTGAAAAAAAACGAAGGCAAGACGAAGAACGACCTGCTGAAAGATTTGGGCTATCGTCTCAACTATGACGCATTGGCCCGCGTCTACAACGACGCCACACACGGGAAGGAACTGAAGCCGGGAACCGTCAGATGGTACGAGGCCATTTCCCCGTATCTGGTGTTAGCACATCAGGCGGGGACGGATGGCTTACCGCTTACAGAATGTTTCCCGTTTTTGGAAACGGTTAAATAAGTAACTTCAATAAAAGGGTAGCAGATTGTCATACATCGGGCCGGTTTGGTACCTGGCCCACAACAAAACCGCTGGAGTGGGAGTTACCGACCCGCCCCAGCGGGGGAGGAGGTGAAGAGATGAGACGTGTTGACTTCTCCATTCACGAAGGCCGTGCTGAGTACCATGCTGAATGTGAGGAACACTTCACGGCGAAGCAGAAGTACACGCTGATACTCACGACCATCGGCGCGGTGGTGCTGGTGGTCCTGGTGAAGCTCGTGGGGCTGTGGGCGATAGGTGCGGCGCTCATGGCCGGGTTTGTTGTGGCGATGATACATAGTCTTTGATGTGGTGATCATAAAGCCGGGGGTACGTCCTCCGGCTTTTTTCTACCCCATAACATACCCCTTACAGCTTTACCGCCGGTTTGCAGCAGTTGACACTAAATCCCGAAACCGTTGATTTATCAGTGCTTTTATGACAGCTTTTTACACCGATTTATTAAACTTCAATAATTCGAATCCTTCTCCCGCTGCCAAAAGAAAAGATCCACCCGAAAGGGTGGATCTCAGTCTGTCAAAAAACCACCTCACGCCCAGCGTAAGCGGGCGTATGGGTGGCTGAAAAGAGAAAATATGGTAGTG
>CANRMY010000007.1 GCA_947631845.1 uncultured Oscillospiraceae bacterium
GCCACGGCCATGATCCCCTTCCTGGAGAACGACGACGCCAACCGCGCCCTGATGGGCGCCAACATGCAGCGCCAGGCGGTGCCTCTGATGGTGACCCAGGCCCCCATCGTGGCCACCGGCATCGAGCACAAGTGCGCCATCGACTCCGCCGTTTCCATCCTGGCCGAGGGCGACGGCACGGTGACCTATGTGGACGCCGACACCGTCACCGTCCGGTATGACGACGGCCGCATCAAGGACTATCATCTCATCAAATTCTCCCGCTCCAACCAGGGCACCTGTGTCAACCAGCGGCCCGTGGTGGACATCGGCGAGCGGGTCGCCGCCCAGGACGTGCTGGCGGACGGCCCCGCCACCTCCCACGGCGAGCTGGCTCTGGGCAAGAATATCCTGGTGGGCTTCATGACCTGGGAGGGCTACAACTACGAGGACGCCATCCTCCTGAACGAGCGTCTGGCCATGGAGGACGTGTTCACCTCCATCCACATCGAGGAGCACGAGGTGGACGCCCGGGACACCAAGCTGGGCCCCGAGGAGATCACCCGGGACATCCCCGGCGTCAGCGACGACTCCCTCAAATATCTGGACGAGCGCGGCATCATCTGCATCGGCGCGGAGGTCCACGCCGGCGATATCTTAGTCGGCAAGGTCACGCCCAAGGGCGAGACGGATCTCACCGCCGAGGAGCGCCTGCTGCGCGCCATCTTCGGCGAGAAGGCCCGGGAGGTGCGCGACACCTCTTTGAAGGTGCCCCACGGCGAGAGCGGCATCGTGGTGGATGTGAAGGTCTTTACCCGGGAGGCCGGGGACGAGCTGAACCCCTCCGTCAACCAGGTGGTCCGGGTCTACATCGCCCAGAAGCGCAAGATCAGCGTGGGCGACAAGATGGCCGGCCGCCACGGCAACAAGGGCGTCGTCTCCCGCATCCTGCCCAAGGAGGATATGCCCTACATGCCCGACGGCACGCCGCTGGACATCGTCTTAAACCCCCTGGGCGTCCCCTCCCGTATGAACATCGGCCAGGTGCTGGAGGTCCATCTGGGCTACGCCGCCCAGGCGCTGGGCTGGAAGGTGGCCACCCCCATCTTCAACGGCGCCAACGAGACGGAGATCCGCGACCTTCTGGGTCAGGCGGGCCTGCGCACCGACGGCAAGAGCGTCCTCTACGACGGACGCACCGGCGATCCCTTTGACAACCCCGTTACCGTGGGCTATGTCTACTTCCTGAAGCTCCACCATCTGGTGGACGACAAGATCCACGCCCGCTCCACCGGCCCCTACTCCCTGGTCACCCAGCAGCCTCTGGGCGGCAAGGCCCAGTTCGGCGGCCAGCGCTTCGGCGAGATGGAGGTCTGGGCTCTGGAGGCCTACGGCGCGGCCTACACCCTGCAGGAGATCCTCACCGTCAAGTCCGACGATGTGACGGGCCGTGTCCGCACCTACGAGGCCATCGTCAAGGGCCACAACATCCCCCAGCCCGGCGTGCCCGAGTCCTTCAAGGTGCTCATCAAGGAGCTGCAGTCCCTGTGCCTGGACGTGAACGTTCTGGACAGCCAGGGCAACGTCATCGAGCTCCGGGACGACGAGGAGGACGAGTACGCCCACGGCTTCCGCGACGTGGAGAACGAGCGGAGCTACGCCGACGACCGGGAGTTTGAGGATGCCGGCTTCGGTATCGAGGAGCCGGAGCTCCCCGAGGACGAGGAGGACTTCGACCTGCTGGGCGACTACGACGACGAGGGCGAAGATTCCGAAGCTTTTGACGAGGAGGACGATGAATTATGAGTTATGCCCCCTTTGACTCCATTCAAATAGGGATCGCGTCTCCCGATAAGATCCGCGAATGGTCCTACGGCGAGGTCAAAAAGCCGGAGACCATCAACTACCGCACCTTGAAGCCCGAGCGCGACGGCCTTTTCTGCGAGCGCATCTTCGGGCCCACCAAGGACTGGGAGTGCCACTGCGGCAAATATAAGAAGATCCGTTACAAGGGCAAGATCTGCGACCGCTGCGGCGTGGAGGTCACCCGCGCCAAGGTGCGGCGCGAGCGCATGGGCCATATCGAGCTGGCCGCGCCCGTGAGCCACATCTGGTATTTCAAGGGCATCCCCTCCCGCATGGGCCTGATCCTGGATCTGACCCCCCGCGTGCTGGAGCGCGTTCTCTACTTCGCGGCCTACATCGTCACCGATCCCGGCGACACGCCGCTGCAGAAGAACCAGCTCCTCACCGAGGCCGAGTACCGGGATATGCGCGAGAAGTACGAGAACGACTTCCGCGCCGGCATGGGCGCCGAGGCCATCAAGGAGCTGCTCTCCGAGATCGACTGCGCCCAGCTGTCCGCCCAGCTCCGGGAGGAGCTGAAGACCGCCTCCGGCCAGAAGAAGAACAAGATCGTAAAGCGGCTGGAGGTGGTGGAGTCCTTCCTCAAGTCCGGCAACCGCCCGGAGTGGATGATCATCGACGCCCTGCCGGTGATCCCCCCGGATATCCGCCCCATGGTCCAGCTGGACGGCGGCCGTTTCGCCACCAGCGACTTAAACGACCTGTACCGCCGCGTCATCAACCGCAACAACCGCTTAAAGCGCCTCATCGAGCTGAACGCCCCGGACATCATCGTCCGCAACGAGAAGCGTATGCTCCAGGAGGCGGTGGACGCCTTGATGGACAACGGCCGCCGGGGCCGCGCCGTCACCGGCGCCAACTCCCGGCCCTTAAAGTCCCTGTCCGACATGCTCAAGGGCAAGCAGGGCCGCTTCCGCCAGAACCTGCTGGGCAAGCGCGTGGACTACTCCGGCCGCTCCGTCATCGTGGTGGGCCCGGATCTGAAGCTCTATCAGTGCGGCGTGCCCAAGGAGATGGCCATCGAGCTGTTCCGGCCCTTCGTCATGAAGAAGCTGGTGGAGGACGGCGTGGCCAACAACATCAAGTCCGCCAAGAAGATGGTGGACCGGGGCCGCACCGAGGTGTGGGACGCCCTGGAGGTGGTCATCAAGGAGCACCCCGTCCTTTTGAACCGCGCCCCCACCCTTCACCGTCTGGGCATCCAGGCCTTTGAGCCGGTGCTGGTGGAGGGCCGGGCCCTGAAGCTCCACCCGCTGGTGTGCACCGCCTTCAACGCCGACTTCGACGGCGACCAGATGGCCATCCATGTGCCCCTGTCCAGCGAGGCCCAGGCCGAGGCCCGGATCCTGATGCTCTCCGCCCACAACCTGCTGCACCCCCGCGACGGCAAGCCCGTGACGGTGCCCACCCAGGACATGGTGCTGGGCTCCTACTACCTGACCTTCGTCCGGGACGAGAAGGGCGCCGGCAAGGCCTTCGTCTCCCCCGACGAGGCCATCATGGCCTACCAGGCCGGCGACGTGGGGATGCACGCCCCCATCCGCGTCCGCATGACCCGCGTCATCGACGGCGTGACCAAGTCCGCCCTTATCGACACCACCGTGGGCCGCATCATCTTCAACAACCCCATCCCCCAGGATCTGGGCTTTGTGGACCGCACGGATCCCGCCCACGAGCTGGATCTGGAGGTCAGCTTCAAGGTGGGCAAGAAGCAGCTGGAGAAGATCATCGACCGCTGCATCGAAAAGCACGGCTTTGAGATCAGCGTGGAGATGCTGGACGCCGTCAAGGCCCAGGGCTACAAATACTCCACCCAGGGCGCCATCACCATCTCCATCGCGGACATGACGGTGCCCGAGGCCAAAAAGGAGCTGATCCGCGCCTCCGAACAGAAGGTGGTGGAGATCGAGGGCCTGTATAACCAGGGCTTCATCACCGACGACGAGCGCTACCGCCTGGTGGTCCACGAGTGGGAGGAGACCACCAAGAAGGTGGCCGACGCCCTCCAGAACAATCTGGACGAGTTCAACCCCATCTTCATGATGGCCGACTCCGGCGCCCGCGGCTCCATGGCCCAGATCCGTCAGCTGGCCGGTATGCGCGGCCTCATCGCCAACACCGCCGGTAAGACCATCGAGATCCCCATCAAGGCCAACTACCGCGAGGGCCTGACCGTTCTGGAGTACTTCATTTCCAGCCGCGGCGCCCGGAAGGGCATGGCCGACACGGCCCTGCGTACCGCCGACTCCGGCTACCTGACCCGCCGCATGGTGGACGTCAGCCAGGACGTGATCATCCGGGAGCACGACTGCGGCACCCACGAGGGCATCATGGTGTCCGAAAAGACCGAGAAGGGCCAGGTGGTCCAGAAGTTCGAGGACTCCATCCACGGCCGCTACCCGGCGGAGGACATTGTGGATCCCGCCACCGGCGAGGTGCTGTTCACCCGCGACCATCTGCTGATGCGCGCCGACGCCGCCCTTTTGGAGGAGCACGGCATTCATCAGATCAAGGTCCGCTCTGTCCTGACCTGCCAGGCCCGCAGCGGCGTCTGCGCCCACTGCTACGGCCTGAATCTGGCCACCGGCGAGACGGTGAACGAGGGCGAGACCGTGGGCGTCATCGCCGCCCAGTCCATCGGCGAGCCCGGCACCCAGCTGACCATGCGCACCTTCCACACCGGCGGCGTGGCCGGCGGCGAGACGGGCGTTGAGATCACCCAAGGTCTTCCCCGTGTGGAGGAGCTTTTCGAGGCCCGCAAGCCCAAGAAGATGGCCGTCCTCTCGGAGATCGACGGCGTCGTTTCCCTGGAGGAGACGCACAAGGGCGCGCTGATGCAGATCACCGTCACCAATCCCGAGGACGGCGATATGCGGGTCTACTCCGTGGCCCACAACTCCGGCATCCGCGTGAAGGACGGCGACACCGTCAGGCACGGCGACATGCTCACCTCCGGCGCGCTGAATCCCCACGACATCATGGCGATCCTGGGCACCGAGGCCACACAGAAATATATCATCGACGAGGTCCAGAAGGTCTACCGCCAGCAGGGCGTGGACGTGTCCGACAAGCACATCGAGATCATCGTCCGCCAGATGCTGCGGAAGGTGCGTGTGGAGGACTCCGGCGACACCGATCTGCTGTCCGGCTCCACCGTAGATATCCTGGAGCTCCGCGCCGCCATAGAGAAGCTGAAGGAGCGGGAGGCCGCCGGCGAGGAGGTGGTCTATCCCACCTACGAGCAGCTCCTGATGGGCATCACCAAAGCGTCCCTGGCCACCGACAGCTGGATGTCCGCCGCCTCCTTCCAGGAGACCACCCGCGTGCTCACCGAGGCCGCCTCCAAGGGCAAGGTCGATAAGCTCATCGGCCTGAAGGAGAACGTCATCATCGGTAAGCTGATCCCCGCCGGCGCGGGCCTGCAGCTCTACCGGGACGCCGCCGCCCCCGTGGGCGTCACCGAATCCGCCACCGCCTCCAGCGAGACGCCGGAGGAACCGGAGGAGCCGGAGGTCGACCTCTCCGGCCTTCTGAAGGCCAACAACGCCCTGTAAGCAAATAGCAAATAACAAACTGACCGGTCCGCCTTTTGGCGGGCCGGTTTTTCGTATAAGAGTTTTATAAAATTTTCTTAAAATATAAAATCACTATTGACTTTAATAATATTCAAGTCTATAATCAATATTATTAAAGGAGGCGAGCAAGATGGAGATACTGCCCGGTTGGATGTCGGAGCTGGACGAGGGGGACATGACGTTTATCAAGAGGTTCCTGCTGGCCTCCGGGTCCCTGAAGGAGATGGCGCGGGAGTACGGGGTCACGTATCCCACCGTCCGATTGCGGCTGGACAGGCTCATCCAGAAGATCCAGATGGCGGACAACGCCGAGAGCGAACCCTATGTGGCCCTGATCAAGCGGCTGGCGCTGGACGACCGGCTGGACTTCGACACAGCCAAGCTCCTGATAAACGAGTACAAGAAAGGAAAAGGAGGAAAATAAACCCATGGTAAGTGAAACAACGATAGCTGTCAGAACCCTGATCGCGCTGCTGGCTCTGATCGCGGTTTTCGCGGGGACCATCGTCCTCCAGGTGTACCTGTCCCGCCGGGAGAGCCGCTGGCCGGGACTTGTTCTGCCCATTTTGTCCTTCATTCTGGCGCTGACGGCGGCGCTGGCGCTGATGCTGCTCACCGCCGGCCCCGGTACACTCACCGTGACGGAGTACGGACCCGACGGCACCGTGATCAACACCCAGACCACCGAAGTGGAGCCGGAGCCGGAGCCGGGGCCGGGGAGAAGCGTCGGCGAGACCCTCATCGGCGGCGGGATCGCGTTCCTGGTCGCGAACATCCCCACCGTCATCTACACCGCCATCTACTGCGGCGAGCGTGAAAAATTCCGCCGCCGGGAGCAGATGAAGAAGATGAATATTCAGGATCTGGAGTAAGCGCGCCGCGTATCCGGCGGAAATCAAAAAAATCCCGGCGGACAGCGGCCGGGGTTTAAGGAGGAACAGAAAATGAAGGATACCATGCTGAGAGTGATCGTCACGTTTATTGTATTTGCAGGGATCTACCTGCTCTCCGGGCCTATCATCGGATGGACGCAATACGATATGTACCTGAAGGGCATTGAGTTCCTGGCGGCGGTGACCGGCGCTGGCTGCTATTGGATAGGAAGCAATAAACGCTGAATTTATATTTAAAGCCACGGGCCGCCTGGAGAGGCGGCCCCTACAAGGTTGATTGATAATCCGGTGATTGACCGGGACGGGCGGCCGGGGACGGCCGCCCCTACGGCGTTTGGGGATGGATTTTCGGAAATTCGGCATTAATGGGAATATGGTTCGTCAACGGTCGTAGGGGTCGCCCTCCCGGGCGACCCGTCCCACATTTACCACCGGTCTTCCGTTATAGGCCGTACGGGCCGCCGCCCACGGCGGCCCATGGCACCGCCGAATACCGCAATATCCGATTGATACGCACCCGTAGGGGCCGCCTCTCCAGGCGGCCCGCCGAATTTCCGGAAATCCGTCTTAAGACACAGTAGGGGCGGGTTCAAAACCCGCCCACGATTCAAATTCGCGGCGAAGCCGCAACCTTTTTGAGGTGGGCCGTGCGAGTAATTCGTCGTGCGTCGGGCCGCCTGGAGAGGCGGCCCCTACAAGGTTATACGATAGATTTCCGGGAATTCGACAAAATGGAATTCGATGGTGCGGCGTGTGGGCCGATGTGGTCATCGGCCCCTACAGAACTACGGGTACGTTAAACGTAATGCACCGGGAATTCGGTGGGCCGCCTGCGTCCTCGCGCGAGCCGCTTAACCTCGGGCTCAAAGTATTCGCCCTCAGGCGCTGGCTCGGCTCGTCCTTTTCCCATCGGGCAACGCACCCGTGTGGGGCCCCAATGCGGCCCGTACGGCATATAACGAAATATGTTCAGGAATTCGATACACGGGCCGGCCGGGTGTCCGGCCCGTACGGAAGGGCAGTCGTCGTGCGTGGGGAAGCCTATTTCTCACAACAGCTCCCCCGCGGGCGCTCCTCGGGGTTCTCCACATAGGGGCCGCGGCCCCTGTGTGGTCGTTTTTAAAAGGTGGGGTCCAGGGGAGGGAAAAAACGAAATCCCTCCCCTGGTTTCTTTTCCTCTTTTGTTTCCTTTCTCCTTTTGGAAATCCAAAAGGAGAAAAGAAAATCCCCGTCTGCCCTCACAGGGCGGACAACCTTATTTACTCCTTCTCCGCCAGGATCGGCAGGGCGGTGATGAGGGCGGAGAGGGGGAGGGCGATGAGGAGCTTCAGGAGGGCCATGTGCCGGAGATTGGCAAACAGCACCGTCAGGGGGGAGGCGGAGAGCTTCACCCGCCAGCCCGGCACCAGGAGGCTCAGGGCACAGTAGGTGACGGCCAGCGCCAGAAGAAACAGGACGACGGACTGGAGCGCGCGTTTTTTCATGAATGGATACTCCTTTCAGACCAGATCCTTTATGGACACGTTGACCTTGTGCTCGATGGGCTTCCACTCCACCTTCCGGAACAGGGCGCAGACGGAGATGGGGATGTAGGTCATCATAAAGACCGGGAAGGTCAGGGTGTACAGCACCTTTTTGGCCGCCGTGGTACGGATGTGCCGCCACTCCTTGGCGGTGGTCAGCGCCCCCAGGAACAGCATGAAGAGATATGTCCCGGCGAGGGAGCGCACGGCCGGGAGCAGTACCTCCAGGAGGGTGCCGCCGGACAGCAGCGTCAGCAGCGACACGGCGCCGTTGATGAGGAGCCCCGAGGTGGCCAGGACGATGGCGGGCATGATGGACATCACCATGTCGAAGCAGGAGAAGCTGCCGTGGGCCGCAACCGAGAGGAGCCGCCCGCCGTACAGGCGGAACACCTGCAAGAAGCCTCGGGACCAGCGCATCCTCTGCCGCCAGGACTGGCGGAATTTCACCGGCTGTTCGTCGAACAGCTCCGCGTCGGGGGCGTAACCGATCCGATCCCCCCGGATCATGCAGTCCGCCGTAAATTCCGTGTCCTCCGTCAGGGTGTGGAAGGGCCAGCCGCCGTTGCGGTCAAGGATCTCCCGGCTCACTAAAAAGCCCGTCCCGGACACCACGGCGCTGGAGCCGACGAGGGCGCGGGCGTGGTTGAGATACTCCGCGTCCCGCAGAAACCACAGGGCGTACCCGGCGCTGATCCAGTTGTCGCCGAAATTCTTGGAGTTGCGGTAGCTGGTGACGATATTGTACCCGTCGGAAAACTGCCGGTTCATGGCGGAGATGTACCCCGGTGTCAGCAGATTGTCCGCGTCAAAGACAAAATACCCGTCAAAGACGTCGCCCCGCTCCCGCCAGATCTGCCGCAGCAGGAAATCCAGGGCGTAGCCCTTCCCCACGCGCGTCCGGTCGAACCGCTCAAATACCGTGGCCCCGGCCCGCCGGGCCGTCCCGGCGGTACCGTCGTCGCAGTTGTCCGCCACCACAAAGACGCTGACCAGCGCCTCCGGGTAGTCCTGGCTCCGGATGGACTCGATCAGGTGCCCGATGACCGCCTCCTCGTTGCGGGCCGCGATCAGCACCGCGTACCGGTGGAGGACCGCCGGCGCGTGGGGCCTGTCCCGCTTGAGGTGGGGGATCAGCAGATAGACCAGCTGGTAGAAATAGCAGGTGAAAAAGAGGATCGACAGTAAAACGTTGACCGCGCGCAGAGTAGACATGACCGTGCCTCCCTTTTTTTGATGCTCCCATCATACCAGAGGCCCGGTTAAGAAAAAATCCGAAAAGCGATTAAGAAAGTATTAATTGGGAACGAAAAAAGGCCGGATGCCATCCGGCCTTTTTTATGACGTTTATTCCGCCCTGGCGGTGAAGACCAGCTCGCCGTTGTGCCTGCCCGCCGCGATGCCGCCGGGGGCGGTATAGAGCTGGATTTCGTCCCCCAGACGCGTCTCGGCGGCGAAGTTCATGGTCAGCTCCCGCACCGACTCCAGCCCCAGCACCTCCAGGGCCATATCGGCGTAGCGGCAGTTGTTGGTGTGGTCATTCTCGTCCAGATCGGCGCTTGTGACGGTGTGGCGCCCCGCGGGCGTCAGATCCCGGGGCCGGATGCGGGCGATGCCCTCGGGCATGGCCGGCTCCGGGTTGTGGACGCCGGGAAAATCCAGATCCGTCTGCACCGCGTGGCGGGTGACGGCGTTGACGATGCACCACTGGCTGGTGCCGGTGACCGGCTCCTCCCCCGTGGGGGAGAGGATGTGAAAGTCGCGGTCGTAGATCAGCGACCCGGTGCGCCGGGGATAGCTGAGGAGGGTGTACTCCGTCCCCGGCTCCAGCGCCCCGGACACCCGGAAACGGTATTTGGTGATGACCCAGATGAGGTTTTGGGCGATCAGCTCGTCAAAGCCCAGCCCCGCCGAGGCGGCGTGGGCCCGGGCGATGTCCTGAAAGGCGTGGAGGATCCGGGAGGCCCGCACCGTCCCGGCGGCGGTGAAATCCGCCTCGGAAAACCGGAGGGGCATGGTGTAATGAATATACATCTCTTTTTCCTCAGCGGATCTCCGCGTTCAGCTTGGCCTTCAGGTCGTAGAGGATGCCCTTGATGAAGTGATCCAGCTCCTTGGGCTCCAGGGCTTTGTCCGAGGGGGTGAAGACGATCTTGAAGCTCATGCTCTTCTTGCCCTCGCCCACCTGCTTGCCGCGGTAGACGTCGAACAGCTCCACGGATCTGACGGCCTTGCGCTTGCCCCGGATCACCTCCATGAGCTGGCCGCAGGTGACGCTCTCGTCCACCACCAGGGACAGATCCCTGTCCACGTCCGGGAACTCGGAGATGGGCTTATAGCGCAGGGCCTCCGGGAACAGCCCGGAGAGGGCCGCGTAGTCGATCTCGCCCAGGTAGATGCTGCCGCCGCCCTTGCTGTCCTTGGGCAGATCCAGGGTGGGGACGATCTCGTTGGCCAGCTTGCCGAACACGCCCACTACCGTGTTCCCCACCCGGATGGAGGCGGAGACGCCGGGGTGGAGCCAGCTGACTTTGGCCCGGTCATAGTCGAATTTCACGTGGAAGGCCTCTCCCAGGGCCTCCACGGCCCCCTTGGCGGTGAAGAAGTCCTCCTGGTCGCCAAAGAGCGCGAAGCCCAGGTGGGGGATCTCCCAGGGCAGCTGCGTCACCGGCCGGGCCTTGGGGACGTAGATATTGCCGTACTCGAAAAGCCGTCCGGCGCTGTTGCCCCGCTTCAGATTCTCCACCACGGTCTTCAGCACGGAGGGCGCCAGGGTGGAGCGCATGGTGGTCAGGTTGGCCGAAATGGGGTTCATGATCCGGATGGTGTTCCGCTCCGGAGCGTTCTCCGGCAGGCGCAGGGCGTCCAGATCCGCGTCGGCGTAGAAAGCCAGGGTGGAGATCTCATAGAAGCCCTGGGCGCACAGGACGCGCTTGACCTTGTTGACCCGCTCCTGCTCCGCCGTCAGGCCGCCGTTGGTGACGGCGGCGTCCTTTAAGAAGGTGGGGACGATGTGCTCATAGCCGTACTCCCGGATGACCTCCTCGGCCAGATCCGGCTCGCCGATCTCGATGTCCTCCCGCCAGCGGGGCGCGGTCACGTCCAGGGTGTCGCCGTCCCGCTCCACCCGGAAGTCCAGGCGGCGCAGAATGTCCACCACGGTGTCCGCCGGGACCTCAATGCCCAAAATGTCGTTGATGCCGGAGACGGTGGCGGTGAAGCGCTTGCCCTCCCGGGGGGCGCCGGCGCTGCAGTCAAACGCGCTGGAGGTGATCTCGCCGCAGCCCAGCTCCTGGATGAGGTGCAAAGCTCTGGCCATGCCCAGCTCACAGGTGTACTCGGAGATGCCCTTCTCGTAGTGGGCGGAGGCGTCCGTATTCTGGCCCAGGCTCCGGGCCGTCCGGCGGATGTTGTCGCGGGTGAATTTGGCCGATTCAAACAGGAGCTGGCGGGTGTTGTCCGTGATCTCGCTGTTGAGGCCGCCCATGATGCCCGCCAGGGCCACGGGCTTGTGGCCGTCGCAGATCACCAGGTTCTGGGGATTCAGCCGGAACGCCTTGCCGTCCAGGGTGGTGATCGTCTCGTCCTGAGCGGCCCGGCGCACGATGATCCGGTGGCTCTCCAGGGTGTCCATGTCAAAGGCGTGCATAGGCTGGCCGATCTCCAGCATCACATAGTTGGTGATGTCCACGATGTTGCTGATGCTCCTGAGGCCGCACAGCGCCAGATGGCGGCGCATCCAGGCCGGGGAGACGCCGGGGGTGATGTTCCGCACCCAGTGGCCCAGATACCGGGGGCACAGGTCGGGGGCCTCCACGGTGATGTCCAGGCCGGGATAGGTGATGTCGGTCTGGGTGTAATCAGAGGCCGGCATTTTAAGGGGCTTACCCAGGCTGGCGGCCACCTCCCGGGCGATGCCCAGGATCGACTGGCAGTCGGCCCGGTTGGAGGTGATGGAGATGTCAAAGACCGTCTCATCCAGGCCCACCAGGGGCTTCACATCCGCCCCCAGGGGGGCGTCCTCCGGCAGGACCAGCAGGCCGCAGTACCCCGCGCCGGGGTAGAGATCCTCGTTGAGGCCCAGCTCCGTGCCGGAGCAGAGCATCCCCTCGCTGACGAAGCCCCGCATCTTGCCCTTTTTAATGGTGGCCACGCCCAGCACCGTCTCGTGGTCGGCGGCCGTCTCGTACACCGTGGCTCCCTGGAGCGCCACCGGGTAGACCCCGCCGGCGCGCACGTTGTCCGCGCCGCAGCAGATCTGCAAAAGCGTCTCTTTTCCCACGTCCACCTTACAGACGTGCAGATGGGTGTCCGGGATGGCCTCGCATTCCACGACCTTCCCCACCACGACCCCGGAGATATCCCTGCCGGTGTCTATAAGCTCCTCCACCTCAAAGCCGCAGCCGAAAAGCTTCTCCTCCAGCTGCGCGGCGGTAATATCGATGTCGACGAACTCCTTGAGCCAACTGAAAGGTACCTTCATATCCGTCAACCTCCTTAATCCTTGAACTGTCTGAGAAAACGAAGATCGTTCTCATAGAAAAGCCCGATGTTGTTGATGCCGTACTTGAGCATGGCCACGCGCTCGATGCCGATGCCGAAGGCAAGGCCGGAATATTCGTTCGGGTCGATGCCGCAGTTTTCCAGCACCTTCCGGTGGACGATGCCGCCGCCCAGGATCTCGATCCAGCCGGTGCCCTTGCAGAGGCCGCAGCCGTGTCCCCCGCACTCAAAGCAGCTGACGTCCACCTCCACGCTGGGTTCGGTAAAGGGGAAGTAGCTGGGACGCAGGCGGGTTTTGGCGTCCTCTCCAAAGAGCTTCTTAACGAACTCGTCCAGCATCCCCTGCAGGTCGCACAGGGTGATGTGCCTGTCCACCACCAGGCCCTCCATCTGGTGGAACTGGGGGGAGTGGGTGGCGTCGCTGTCGGAGCGGAAGACGCGCCCCGGCACCAGCACCTTGATGGGCGGCTTCTGGGCGTCCATGACCCGGATCTGGCCGGGGCTGGTCTGGGTGCGCAGCAGGATGTCCTCGGTGATGTAGAAGGTGTCCTGCATGTCCCGGGCCGGGTGGTTCTTCGCCACGTTCAGGCGGGTAAAGTTGTGGTCGTCGTCCTCGATCTCGGGCCCCTCGAAGATCTGGAAGCCCATGCCGGCGAAGACGGAGATCATCTGGTTTTTCGTGAGGGTGATGGGGTGGAGCGCCCCCTCCTCCCGGGTTTTCGCCGGCAGGGTGATGTCGATCTGCTCGGAGGCGTTGCGCCGGGCAAGCTCCGCCTGGGCGATCCTGGCCGCCGCCTCCTCATAGGCCGCCGTCACCTGGGCCTTGAACTCGTTGATGAGCTTGCCCATGGCGGGCCGCTCCTCCGGGGCCACGCCGCCCAAGGACTTCATCAGCTCCTGGACGCGGCCCTTCTTGCTGAGGAACTGCTGCCAGAAGGTGTCCAGCTCCTCCTTGGAGCCCACCCTGGCGATGGCCTCCGCCACCTGCGCGCGCATGTCTTTGATTTTTGATTCCATAAAAGCACCTCATAATGAAGTTATTTGACAAGAAATACAGGATAAAGGACTGAACCCCGTATAAAAGAAGAGCTTCGTCCCGAACAGGGACGAAGCTCTTGCTCCGCGGTACCACCCGTGGTTTTGCCAAAAGAAAGACAACACTTGTACGCCCGTAACGGGGGCCGCCGTCCCGGACTACTCGGAAAATCCTTTCCCCCGGGAAGCTTCGGAGTGAATTGCGCCGCTCCGCGTCAAGGGTCTCTCAGCACAGGGCCCTCTCTCTGTCACGCGGCCTTTCCGGCGCACCGTCTCCGTCAACGCTTTTGTCACTTTTTTTCTGTATCTTATCATACCCGCCCGGAAATGTCAAGCCGTGGCCCGGGCGGAAAAGGGCCTGAAGAGCCCCGAAAAAGCTACTTTTTTGTCTCCTCTTTCGTCTCCGCGTCCCGGGTCTCGGGGGCTCCCGGCGCTTCCTCCTCCGGCGCGGGCGCGCCGCTCTTTTTCCGCCGGGAGAGGATCGCGGTCACCCGAGAGGCGCGCTCCTCCGGCTCCGGGGCGGCGTAGGTGGGCGCCAGCGTCTCCGGGTCGATGGACACCAGGCCGTGGTAGAAGCCGGTGTCCTCCGGCAGGGAGCGGCCCCGCAGGCGGCGGTTGTTGAGCCGCCGGAACAGGCTGTACAGGACGGTGGTGACGGGCACGCCGATGATCATGCCCAGGATGCCGAACAGCCCCCCGAAGAACAGAATGGCGAACATGATCCAGAAGCCCGAAAGGCCCGTGCGGGAGGAGTGGATGCGGGGCTTGAGGATCTGGCCGTCGATCTGCTGGAGGATCACGGTGAAGATCACGAAGATCAGCGCCTGGGTGGGGTTCTCCAGCAAGATCAGCAGGGTGGAGGGCACCGCGCCGATGATGGGGCCGAACATGGGGATCAGGTTCGTCACCGCCACGATGATGGAGATCAGCGCCACATAGGGCATCCCCATGATGGTCATAAAGAGGTAATTCAGGATCCCCACGATCAACGAGTCGATGACCGTGCCCACGATGTAGCTGCCAAAGGCCTCGTTGACGGCGTTCAGCTCCTCCATGATCACATTGGCGGCCTTGACCCGGCAGAGGGAGTAGATGAGCTTCTTGGCCTGGGCGATGAAGGTCTCCTTGTTGTACATCACGTACACGGAGATCACCAGGCCCATCACCAGATCCACGATGGTGCTGATGACGGAGATGACGCCGCCGGTGACGCTGGAGAGGAACTTGGTGATGTTGGGCAGCACCTCATTTTGCAGCCAGTTCACCACCTGTTGGGAGATGGTGTCGACCCACTCCACCACCATGGGCTCCAGGGTGTAACCGTCGAAGGTCTTTTCCAGCCAGGCGATGACACTGGCCAGGTAATCGCTGGAGTTGGTGACGATGGTCACCACGCCCGCGACGATCTCCGGCAGGACGATGGCAAAGAGTCCCGCGATAAAGCCCAGGGCCAGCAGGAGCGTCACGAGAATGCCGAAGATCCGCGCCGCCTTCCGGGCCTTCACCGGGTCTTTTTTGAACATCCGGGTACAGAGCTTTTTGAAAACGCGGTTTTCCAGGATCGTCAGGATCTTGTTGAGCAGATAGGCGATGATGAAGCCGTAGATCACCGGCGCCAGCGCGGAGAGCACCACGCCGATGCCGTGTTTGGCGCCGTTCCAGGTGTTCAGCAGCCAGAAAAACGCGATGCTGGCCACCACCACGCAGAAGGCCGTCACGCCCCAGTAAAGATATTTTTTATCCCACTTGAAGTTTTTCATAAGGTCTTACTTCCTTTTTCAAGACGCGCTCAGGCGTCCAGCTCCCGGTACATGGAGGCCGCGTCGTCCTTCCGCACAGTCTCCTGGACGGAGGTGACCTCCACCCGCACCTTCCTGGCCCCGAAGGACATCTCGATGATATCCCCCACCTTCACCTCTTTGGAGGGCTTGGCGGTGACGCCGTTCACCGAGATCCGTCCCCCGCCGGCGGCCTCGGCGGCCACGGTGCGGCGCTTGATGAGACGGGAGACCTTCAGATATTTGTCCAGCCGCATATCGTCCCTCTTTTCCAGCTTATGTAATATTCAGCTTATCAAAAACTTAACTTCGAGCTTTTTCCGGCGACATGCGCGTCGGAAAAAGTCCCTTTTGTCGCACAAGCGTGCGCTCTGCGTGCGCGCAGGGCGACAGCAGGGGGAAATTTCTGAATTTCGCAAAATACAGAAATTTTACCCGCACGTTCCCTTTGTCGAAAAAGCCCGTTAGGGATTTTTCGACAGTATATAAGACTTTTTGCCCCGGCGGACCGGGGCAAATCATCCTAAGAATCTTACACCTTTTCGCTTGCCGTAAGGCGTCAGCCGGGCAGGCTTACTCGGCGATGGTGTCCTTCAGCGCCTTGCCGGCCTTGAACTGGGGGATACGGGTGGCGGGGATGTTGATCTCCTCCTTGGTCTGGGGGTTGCGGCCCACGCGGGCGGCGCGCTCCTTGACCTCGAAAGCGCCGAAGCCGACCAGGGTGACCTTCTCGCCGGCCTTCATGGCCTCCACGACGGAGTCAAGGACGGCGTTGACGGCCTTATCGGAGTCCTTCTTGGAGAGGCCCGTCTTCTCAGCGACGACGCTGATGAGTTCTGTCTTGTTCATGTTGTTCTTTTCCTCCTGTACATTTTTTCCTTTGAAATTCAAAAGTATATCTTAAAGAGCACGCGGCTCTTTAAATCGGTCAAGGCGCCTCTCAGAGGCCCCGCTCCGCCGCTTCGGCCACGAACCGGTCGGAGGCGTCGTTCAAAAGGTCCTCCGGATCCAGCTTGCGCAGTCTTGTGAGGCGCACGCAGGCAAACAGCAGGTCGCCCAGGGCTTGCGCCTCCCCGTCCCCCTCCGTCAGGGCCCGGCCGGCCTGCTCCAGGGCCGTTCCGGCGCTCTCCAGCGCCGCCTCCGTCCCGTTCTCCAGGGCGCCGGCCTTGATGGCCTTCTTCTGGATCTTCTCCGCCCGCCAGAGGGCCGGCAGGCTCTTAGCCACGCTGTCCAGGTCGGCGGCCAGGGTGTCCCGGTGCTTCTCCACCCGCTTGATCTGATCCCAGTTTTGCAAGACCTGGGCGGAATCCGTCACGGACACGTCCCCGAACACGTGGGGGTGGCGCGCGATCAGCTTCTTGCAGACGCCGTCGGCCACGCCGTTCAAATCAAACCGCCCCGCGTCCTCCTCGATGTCCGCGTGGAACACCACCTGTAGGAGCACGTCGCCCAGCTCCTCCCGGAGATGCTCGGAGCTGCCCTCGTCGATGGCCTCCGCCACCTCGTAGGCTTCCTCCAGAAACTCCCGCCGGATGGACGCGTGGGTCTGCTCCCGGTCCCAGGGGCAGCCGCCCTCCCCCCGGAGGAGCTTCACGATCTGTCTCAGATCCGACACATCATAGGACGACTTGTACACAAAATCTATCATACTTTTCCCTCAACTGCAAGTAAAAAATGAATAAATCCGGTGTGCTCACCGCAATTTCAGCAATTTTGCTATTTTTTGTCCCTTTGGCAGCAATAATATGTCATCCTTGGTCACCGCCCGCAGGCAGACGATCAGCACCGCGTAGACCACCAGGGCCGCCAGGATGGCCAGGCCCAGGCAGACGACGCTTCCCAGCCTGCCGCCGCCCAGGACGGGCAGGAGGAATTTCTCCCCCAGGCCCTCCACCGCCCAGGCCACGGCGCCCATCAGCAGGGCGCAGAGCAGGGGCCGCAGGGTGATCTTCAGATAATTGGGCCGCTCCGGCAGCTTCACCGTCATAAAGACGATGTTCAGCACGGTGATGAGGATGTAGCAGCACAGCGTCCCGATAGGCGCGCCGGCGATGTTCACCGCGGGAGTCCCCACCAAAACATAGTTGACGCAGATCTTGACCGCGCCGCCCACCGGCAGAGCCAGCAGGGCCAGCTTCTCAAAGCCGGAGGCCTGCAGGATCCCGTTGGTGATGAGGTAGGTGCAGACGAAATAGGAGGCGACGCCCAGCATGGCCAGGAGCATGGGGCCGTTCTCGTTGGAGCCGGGGAACAGCACGTGGAAGATAGGCTCCGCCAGCACCGCCAGCCCCACCGCTGCGGGCATGGCCAGCAGATTCGTCAGCTTCATGCTGGACTCCATGGTGGTCCTGGCCTCCCCGTGCTCCCGGGTCACCAGCGACGCCGCAATGATGGGCACCACCGCCACGGCGATGGGCGTGATGAAGGAGGAGGGCAGGGTAAAGAGGGTCAGGCCCTTGGAGTACACACCGTACAGTATATCCACTTCCTCCTGGGAAAAACCGGCCCCGGAGGCCAATCTTCCCCGGACCAGGGAGGTATCCACCAGATTGATGATGTTCAGCACCGAGGAGCTGAGGGTGATGGGGATGCTCACCTTCAAAATCTGCCCCAGGGTATCCCCCACGCTGTCGGGCCGGTCCAGATTCAACGTCATGGGCGTGCGCAGAGCGATGCGCCGGCGCATCACCAGCAGGGTGGGGATGGCCAGGAAAAGGCCGATGGTGACGCCCACGATGGCCCCGGCGGCGATGACGCTGACGGGATAGCCCATGGCCTTCAGATACCAGGCGATGGCCAAGCCGAAGACCAGCTTGCAGACCACCTCCATGATCTGGCTCACCGCCGTGGGCCGCATGTCGTTGTGGCCCTGGGCGTAGCCCCTCAATACCGAGACGACGCAGGCGAAGAACACCGCCGGCGACAGGAGCCGCACGCCCAGCACCACCTGATCGTCCTTCATGAGGCCCGCCAGCTGGGGGGCGAAGACGAACATCACCGCCGAGCCCACAAGACCGATGGCCCCGAAGGTCATCATGCCCACGGCGTAATAGCGCTTGGCCTGCATGGGCCGGGAGGAGGCACGGGCCTCGGAGATGAGCCGGGACAGGGCCACGGGCACCCCCGCCGTGGAGATGGTCAGCAGCAGGTTGTAGATGTAGTACATCACATTGAAGTGGCCCGCCCCCGCGTCGCCCAGCAGGTTGAACAGGGGGATCTTGTAGACGAAGCCTATGACCTTCGTCAGGGCCACCGTGGCCGCCAGGATCGCCGCGCCGGTGAGATAATTCGCTTTTTTGGATTCAGCCAATGGTATCGTTCCTCTCCATAAAGTGGGCAGGGCGCTCCCGCCTTGTCCCCACTGACAAATCTATTCACGGCCCCGCCATTTTACACCGTTCCGGCGCAAAAAGCAAGCCCTTTTCCAAACGTAGGCCGGCGCGGCCTTTTTTGCGCGGAAACAGGCGCGCGGGTCCACACGGCGCGCCTGTTTGTCCTTTTGACCGGGCCCTGCGTCTCTTTTCCCGCCGTTGTACAATTATGTTACCCTGTCCGTCCCTTGGAAATATCCCCCTGTTTACATAAATTTTGTGGAAAACTCTGTGGAAAATGTGTAAAACCGCCCCATAAACGGGGGTTTTTCCACAGGGGGCGGCTGTGGATAACGGGAGGATTGGAGAATTTTGTCGATTTATTGGTTCTCCGGTTTTGTAAACCTGCGTTCCCGGCGCAGGCGGCGGATATCGCTGCCCTCGAAGCGCACAAGGCTGTAGTCGCCGGTGAGCCGGGACATGATGGCGGGGCTGTAGCGGTTCTCCAGCTCCCGCACCGCCAGATTGGAGCTGATGACGGTCTTTTTCCGGCCCGTAAGGCGCGTGTTGATCAGGGTATAGAGGGCCGAGACGGTGAAGGCGGTGGGGTATTCGGTGCCCAGGTCGTCCAGGATCAGCAGGTCGCAGGTCTCCAGGCGGCGGATATCGGCCCGCAGGGCCTCCGCGTCCCCCCGGCCGAAGCGCTCGGACTCGTATTTGGACAGGGCCTCCACCGCCGTCTCATAGACCACGCTGCATCCCTTGGCGGCCACCTCCCGGGCGATGCAAGCGGAGAGGAAGGTCTTGCCCAGCCCCGGCGCGCCGGAGAGGAACAGGTTGGGGGAGGTCTCCGGGGAGAATTTGTTGGCGTAGAGCAGGCACGTCTCAAAGGCCGTCTCCATCACCTGCCGGGGGGACATGCCCGTGGCGGGGTTCACCGTGTCGGGGTAATAGCTTAGATCGAAGCTGTCAAAGGTCTCCTCCCCCAGCTTCAAAAGGGCGGAGAGGTCTTTGGCCTGCTCCTCCTTATAGAGCTCCAGCAGGCAATGGCACAGGGCGGTGCCCTGGCTGCCGGTGTCGCGGCAGTCCGGGCAGGAATAGCGGTCGTCCAGGTAATTCAGGGGCAGGCCCATGCGCGTCAGCTCCAGGCCCCGCTGCTCCTGCAGGTCGATATTCTCCTCCCGCACCGCCGCCAGGGCCTCCTGGGGATCCCCGCCGGCCAGGGCCGCGCCCATGGCGGAGAGCATCGTCTCCCGGAGCTTCCTGTCGATGGCGCGGATCCGGGGGTTCCGGGCGTAGACCTCCTCCCGGCGGCGGCTCGTCTCGGCCTCGTTCTCCCGCCGGCGGAGCTCAAGTCTGTCTCTGGCCCTGGCCAGAAGCTTCCCGTCAAGGCTCATTGTCCGTCCTCCCCTTTCAGCATCCTCAGTGTGGCCCGCATCTGCTCATATTCGCCGGCCGTGACCTCCTCACGGGCGCTCCCCTGCCGGCGCGGGGGCTCCTTCCGGGCGGGCGGCGCGTCCTTCTCCGCCGCCTCCCTGGCCGTGTGGATGCCCTTGGCGTGCCAGGAGCCCAGGATGGAGTCCATGTACCGCCAGGTGAGGCGGCCCGTCTTGACCACCGTCCTGTCGTAGGCCTCGGCCACGGCGTCGGGGGTAAAGCCCATGTCCAGCCAGGCGTCGATATAGCGCTTTTCCGTAGCAGAGAGGTTTCTGCCGGAAAGGCCGATGGCGGCGGCCATCTCCCGCTCGCCGGAGCGCAGCCGGCTCTGGCGCCTCAGGTAGTCCTCCGCCGCCTCCACGGTGACGATGCCCTCCCGCTCCCAGATATAGGCCTCCTTCTCCACGGCGCGCATGGAGGGGCGGCGGCCGGGGCCGTAGCGCTCCTCATACCGGACCGCGCACCAGTTCACCAGCATCAGGATGGCCGCCGGCTCCAGCTTCAGGCTGTCGTAGATATTCAGCAGCTTCAAAAGGCCGTCGGAGGAGAGCACGCTCCCCAGCGCCGTCTGGACCTCGGACACCAGTGTCTGAAAGATCCCGTCGGCGGCGGCGAACCGCTCGATGTCCTTCTGGGTGTACTGGGGCCGCTCGTCGGCGGGCCGGAGCTGGGGGGCGGGGACGGGGCTTGTCCGCGCCGCCACAAGGCCCAGGCGCTCCAGCACCGCCATGGCGTTCTCCACCTGATTTGCGGATCTGTGGATGGCCCCGGCGGCGTCCACGGGCTCATAGTGGCCGCCGTGGGAGAGTATGTAGAGATACAGCAGGGCCGCGTCGCCGCTCCCGGCGGACAGGAGCTTTTCCGTCGCCTCCCGGGAGACGGTGATCTCCCCGCCGTCCGTCAGCACATATTCAGCCGCCATGTCTTCCCCTCCCTCCGGCAGGAATCTGCATAGATGGTAACAGTATAACAGATTTCCCGCCGTTTTACAACACCCAGAATAAAGAGGCTGTCGAAAAAGGCCCGACGGGCTTTGCCCGGTGAGGGGACCGCGCGGGGTATTTTCTCTGCATTTCGCGAAGGGATTTTTGGGATTTGGCCCGTTGCCTCTTGCATTTTTCCCGCCAAGCGGCTACAATAGCGTATGATTTCCTTTCCGCCCTCAGGCGGAGAAAGGCGCGAATATGGATAAAACGAGAACAAAGCCGCGCGGCCTGGAGGCCGTCCGGTTCGCCCTGGCGCTTTTATGCGCCAAGCTGACGGTGCCGCTTTTGAAGCTCACCCGGCACAACGGCACCAACTTCCCCGGCGAGATCGCCATGAAGATCTGTCCGGCCTTCCTGCGGTATCTGGACAAGCCGGCGCGGCTCCTGGCCATCACCGGCACCAACGGCAAGACCACGGTGACGAATCTGCTCTGCGACACCCTGACAAAGGCCGGCTGCAAGGTCCTCAGCAACCGGGCCGGCTCCAACATGTACCCCGGCGTGGCCACGGCGCTGCTGGAGGGCGTCAGCCTCTTCAACAAATGCTCCCGGGACGTGGCCGTGCTGGAGATCGACGAGCGCTCCTCCCGGCTCATCTTCCCCCACCTGACGCCGGAGCTGATGGCGGTCACCAACCTCTTCCGGGACTCCATCATGCGCAACGCCCATCCCCAGTTCATCGCGGATTTCCTCACCCGGTATATCCCCCGGGAGACGAAGCTGGTGCTGAACGCCGACGACCTGATCTCCGCCGCCGTCTCCCCCCACAACGAGCGGGTCTATTTCGGCATCGAGCGGATGGCGACGGATGTGACAGAATGTGTCAACCGGCTCAACGACATGCGGATCTGCCCCAAATGCGCCGGGCGTCTGGAGTACGACTATCTGCGCTACCACCACATCGGCCGGGTCCACTGCGTAGACTGCGGCTTTTCCTCCCCCGCCTACGACTACGCCGGGGCGGACGCCTCCCTGGAATCCATGACCGTGACGGTGCGGGACAGGGGCGGCCAGGAGACGTATCCCCTTTTCTCCGACAGTATCTTTAACATCTACAATTTAGTGACCGCCGTGGCGATGCTCCGGGAGTTCGGCATGGAGCACGCGGAGATCAAAAAATACCTCTCCCAGGTGAAGCTGGTGGGCACGCGGCACACGGACGAGGAGGTCAACGGCGTCCATGTGATCAACCAGATGGCCAAGGGCCTCAACGCCCTGGCCTGCTCCCGGGCCTTCGACTACATCGCCTCCCAGCCGGGAAAAAAGGAGATCCTGCTGCTGATGAACTGCCTTTCCGACGAGCGCCACTGGTCGGAGAACGTCTGCTGGCTCTACGACGCGGACTTTGAGTTTTTGGCCGATCCGGACATCCACATCGTCGTCACCGGCCCCAGGGGGAAGGACTATCTCCTGCGGCTAAAGCTGGCGGGGGTGCGGGATGAGCAGATCGACTATGAGCGGGACGAGTTCGCGGCGGCGGACAAGCTGTATCTGGAGCCCGGCTCCTCCGTCTATCTGCTCTACGGGGCGGACGACTCCCTGGATCTGGCTTTCCGGGTCCGGGAGAAGGTTTTGAAGCTTGCGCGGGAGGCGAAACGATGACCATTGAGCTGCTTTACCCGGAGGTGTGCAACCTCTACGGGGATCTGATGAATGTGGAATATCTGGCCCGGTCCTCCGGCGCTTCGGTCATCCGGACGGGCCTGAAGGACACGCCCCGCTTTGTGGCGGAGAAGATCGACCTGGTGTACATGGGCTCCACCACCGAGCGGGGGCAGGAGCTGGTGCGGGACGCCTTCGAGCCCTGGCTCCCGGCCCTCCAAAAGCGCACGGAGGAGGGCGGCGTGACCCTGCTCACCGGCAACGCCCTGGAGATCTTCGGGGATCACATCACCGACGACGACGGCACGGACATCCCCATGCTGGGCTGGTTCCCCCTCCGGGCGGAGCGCCACTGGCTGGGCCGGTACAACGCCATGTACCTAGGGAAGCTGGACGATATCACCGTAGTGGCCTTCAAGAGCCAGTTCGGCCACGCCTACCCCACCGGCGGCGATCTCCCCGCCCCGCTCTTCGAGACGGTCCGGGGCGCGGGCCTGAACCCGGACCTCCCCGGCGAGGGCGTCAGGATCCGCAACCTGATGGCCACCTACCTCATCGGGCCGCTGCTGGTGCTGACGCCGCCCTTCGCCAAATATGTGCTGAAGCTCATGGGCGCGGAGGACACCGCCCTGGCCTTTGAGAAGGAGGCCATGGAGGCCTATAACGCCCGCGTGGCGGATTTCACCGACCCCAAGCGGAATTTCGTGTATTGACGCGGGGAATTTCCGAATAATTAATTTATTTTAGAAATCGAAGGGGCCGGACGGATGTCCGGCCCCTCAGTTTGTCAAAAAACTCAAATTCGCCTTATTGTTTGCTGTGCTCCTCCAGCCAGCGGATGGCGCAGTGGGTGAGGCCCGCCGCGCCCACGGGCAGGACGTCCTCGTTGAACATGACCTTGGGGTTGTGGGCGGGGGCGTCGCCGCGCTCGTCGGCAAAGCCGGAGGCCAGATAGATGAAGGCGGTGGGGATCCGCTCGGCCACCAGGGCGAAATCCTCCGAGGCGCTGGAGGCGATACCCTTGTACTCGGCAAAGCCGGGGATGGCCATTTCCCGCATGAAGCCCACCATCTCCCGGACAACGGCGCCGTCGCAGACCAGCGGCGGCACGCCCCGGACGATATCGCACCGGGCCTCCCCGCCGTAAGCGGCGGCGATGCCGGCGGTCAGCTCCCGGATGCGGCGCAGGAGCTTGTCCCGGGCCTCCCTGTCGTTGGTGCGGATGGTGCCCTCCAGAACGGCGGTGTCGGGGATGATGTTGGCGGTGGAGCCGGCCTCGAAATGGCCCACGGTGAGAAGGGTGGACTTCTGGGGGTCGGACTCCCGGGCGATCAGCTCTTGAAGCCCTAAGTGGATCTGGACGCCGATGTTGATGGGATCCACCGCCGTGTGGGGGTAGGCCCCGTGGCCGCCCCGGCCCTTGATGTCGATGCGGAAGATGTCTGTGGAGAACATCATGGTGGTGGCGTCGTTGTACATGATGAGGCCCACGGGGAGCTTGCCGGGGCCGGTGTGGAAGGCCAGGGCCGCGTCGGGGGCGGGACCCTCTAAGATGCCGTTCTCGATCATGTTCCGGCTGCCCTCGAAGGTCTCCTCCGCCGGCTGGAACATGAATTTTACCGTGCCGCGCAGCTCGCTCTCCCGCTCCTTCAGCATTTTGGCGGCGGTGAGGAGCATGGCCGCGTGGCAGTCGTGGCCGCAGGCGTGGTTCTCCGTGCCCGTGGGGCAGGCGAAGGGCAGGCCCGATTCCTCCGGCATGGGCAGGGCGTCCATGTCGGCCCGGAGCAGCAGCACGGGACTTCCCTGCCCCAGCGTGACGGTGACGCCCTTCCCCAGGGGTCGGGGCGTCAGGCCGTAAGCCGTCAGCTTCTCGGTGACGTACCGCACCGCCTTGGGCATCTCCAGGCCGCACTCGGCGTTTTGGTGGAAAAACCGGCGGTTGGCGACGGTCTCCTCTTTCAGTTCCAGCGCTCTTTCGTATTCGTTCATGAAAAACCCTCCCAAGTTTTTGTTTTTCCCATTATACACCTGTCCTCGTTGACTTGGAAGTATTCGCGTGATAAAATTTCTGTGAACATCCCCTTAAGGAAGTGATCCTATGGCCGAGATCGTTGAAATTACCGACATAAACGCCCCGGAGCTGGACATGTTCGCCCGGCTCACCGAGTCCCAGCTGCGCTCCCGCCGGGAGCCGGAGAAGGGCATCTTTATCGCGGAGAGCCCCAAGGTGATCCGGGTCGCGCTGGACGCGGGCCTGGAGCCCGTGGCCCTGCTCATGGAGGGCCGGCACCTGGAGGGCGACGGCAGGGAGATCGTGGCCCGCTGTCCCCGGGTACCGGTGTACACCGGCAGCCGGGAGCTTCTCAGCGGCCTCACGGGCTATACGCTGACCCGGGGCGTGCTGTGCGCCATGCGGCGGCCCGCACCCAAGGCGGCATTGGATATTTTGTCAAACGCCCGGCGGGTGGCGGTGCTGGAGGGCGTGGTGGACGCTACCAACATCGGCGCCATCTTCCGCTCCGCCGCCGCCCTGGGGCTGGACGGGGTGCTTTTGTCCCCCACCTGCTGCGACCCGCTCATCCGCCGCGCCGCCCGGGTCAGCATGGGCACGGTGTTTCAGATCCCCTGGGCCTATCTGGAGGACTGGCCCACGGGCGGGTTGGAGCTTCTGCGGGAGCGGGGCTTCAAGGCGGCGGCTATGGCGCTGACGGACGACTCCGTCCCCGTGGATGACCCGTGCCCCGCCGGGGAGCCCCGGCTGGCCATCGTGCTGGGCACCGAGGGCGACGGCCTGGCCCCCTCCACCGTGGCCGCCTGCGACTACACGGTGAAGATCCCCATGTACCGCGGGGTGGACTCCCTCAACGTCTCCGCCGCCGCAGCCGTGGCCTTCTGGGCTATGGGCGCGGCGCGCCAAACGCCGCACGCAGCCCAATAACGCCCGAAGCCTTCAGAGGGAAGGGATTGGAAGGGGGACCGTCAGAAAAGCTGTTTGGGGGTTGGGGGTAGAAAATGGGGCTGTGGATGGACGTCTAATGAACACCCAAAAGCTTTGCAAGCCTGTAATTTGTCTCGCCGCGCTTGGCTTTTAAGCGTACAAGATTTTCAGGGAGCAAATAATTCACCTCCAAGTTAAAGTATATACTTGACAAATAGGCTCTCTTGTGATACTTTAATTTTGCGGCAAGTTAGTTATACCACTTAAGTCCCATTTCAATCCAAATTAGAGTAAATATCAGCAAAAACTTAATCTTTAAATACTCCAAGCTGAAGGTTGTATTTTTATGACTTTTTCCAATTTTATTAAAATTTCGTTGGAACACACCGATTTAACAAAATACAATCTTGCAAAAAGGCTTGGAATAAGCTAAACCACTGGTTGCAAATCGGGCTAACGGAGTAACTGAACCACATGACAAATTAAGATTCAATATATGTTATCTGCCAGCAAGTTTGATACAAGTAATTATATGGAAAAGGGGCAGTTTTTATGGGGTTGTTTGATTTTTTTAAGAAAAAAACCGATGTAAAAATAACATTTGAAACGTATGAACCTTCAAGGGCACAAATAAAGGAACAATGGGAAAATGAATCCATTCAAAGAGCGAAAGCCCGTGTTCGAAACTTTCAAAAAGACGAGGCTGGTCTATACCCCCATGAAATATTAATGTTATATTATGCCGAGTTCTATAGCGTAAATCAAACAGATTTTCCTCAGTTTTGGCGTTTTGAATATGACATTGATAACCCAATGGAACTATTAAAGAAATTGCAGAAAATGGGGTTTATTCGCGAAGCAACTGCTAAGGAAAGCTTATCCAGACTTAACGTTGCAGAGCTTAAAGCTATTTTAGTGGAACTCGGGCAGAAAACGACCGGCAAAAAAGATGATTTAGTAAAGCGAGTAGCTGAAAACACAACAGAGAGCTTTCTGGTCAATCGCATTAAAAATCGCCGCTTTGCCCGGACTGAAGCGGGTGAACACGAGCTTTCCATCAACGTTTATGTCCCATATATGCACTCACACAAGTTTTGCGACATTTCAATGACCGATATGTGCATTCTTGTTAATAAGAATCCAGGACGTCCTTTTAGGGATATTCTTTGGGAAGAATATAACCGTCTGTCACTTGAATACATGAAAAGTGGCAATATAGGGTATTATCGCAATATGCGTTATACAATGTACCACTTTTTAATGGAGGAGAAACGCCCCGTGCCAGCTTTTGAGTTGTTGGCTGAAACATTCTTCTATGATCTTAATGGAGATATTGATCCGATTATCGCCCCGGCATTGGTTAATGATTTCCGTTCCATGGAGAGGTTACTGGATTATTCAGACGAAAAAATCATTGAAATTCTTACTAATCTTTTCAAAAACATATATGCACCAAATAGGCGTTATTCAAACGACGAAGTTATTTGCATTATTACTTCTTACATGATTGGCCATGATGAAATGGCAGAAACTGTATTCAACCGCAAAAGCGGGAGAAAATAAACAGGAGGTAATATTATGATATGTCCAAAATGCAAAAGTGAAAACGTTAATGTTCAGGTCGTTACTGACACAAAACTTGTTAACAAACATCACGGATTTTTTTGGTGGCTTTGCGTTGGATGGTGGTGGATACCGGTTAAATGGTTGATTTTTACTATTCCCGCACTTTTGGCGAAGATATTCATTCCAAAAAGGCAAAAGGCAAAGCAAACACAGCGCACTGTGTGCGTGTGTCAAAATTGCGGGTACAAGTGGGACGCATAAAAATAAAAAATCGCCCCCAGTGTATCCAGCACCGGGAACGATTAAAAGGGTAGCAGATAACTTCCTACGGTCAACTCCGCATCAACAAGCCTGAAAAATCCTTGATACTCGAAGAAAAATCCCGGAACCGTTGCAGTTCCGGGGTTTTCCTTTTGGAGTAAGTGGTCAAAACTCCTATAATCGCGCCAGCCGAAATCTATCGGAGGGAAGGGTTGGGAAGGGGAGCCCTGATGGGTCCCCTTCCATTCAAATCAGCCCGCCGCCGTGCGGCGGGCTCCTTCCGCGCCAAAAAAGCAGCCCTTTCGGGCTGCTTTTTTGGCGCGGAAGGAGGGATTTGAACCCTCGCTCGGCTCAACACCGACTACTCCCTTAGCAGGGGAGCCCCTTCGGCCACTTGGGTACTTCCGCAATTCGTTATTCTTTTCTATTGACCACTCTCTCCCCCACAAATCCCCGACCCTCGGAGCCTTGTGGCGGAGAGAGTGGGATTCGAACCCACGGGCGGTTGCCCGCCGACGGTTTTCAAGGCCGCTCCGTTATAACCACTTCGGTATCTCTCCAAACCGATGCCATGATATATTAACACAACCTTTCGGCTTTGTCAATTGATTATCCTGAGTTTTTTCAAGTTTTTTTGTGACATATCTTCACTTGACTAACACGGTGACACAGCCTATAATAATCTATTATTATGCCGGACTGTCCGCAAAACCTGGAACCGGGGGGAATCTTATGTCTTATTCTCGATCCAACGACTTCACCGACGGGATCTTCACCGAGCTTGCCGGTATCTGGATCCGGCGCGGCTACACCCGCTACCGGGTGTCCCGGTTCGAGGAGTACGACCTGTACGCCAAAAACCGCTCCTTCATCACCGGGAGCGCCATCCTCACCTTTACCGACACCGACGGGCGGCTCATGGCTCTGAAGCCCGACGTGACCCTGTCCGTCATCCGCAACACCGTCCCTTCCCCCGCCCTGCGCAAGCTCTACTACTGTGAGAGCGTCTACCGGGCCGCCGACCCCAGCTCCGGCTTCTCCGAGATCCGTCAGGCGGGGCTGGAGTGCATCGGACCTTTGGGGCTTTTCGACGTGTGCGAGGTCATCACCCTGGCCGCCCGCAGTCTGGCGGCACTGTCTGAGCGGTACATTCTGGATCTCTCCCATCTGGGGCTTTTAGGCGGCTTTCTGGAGGACGCCGGCATCGATCCGGCCCTCCGGCCCGAGCTTCTGCGGCTGGCCGGGGAGAAAAATTCCCACGAGGCCCGCGCCCTGCTGGCGCGAAACGATGTCTCCCCCCACACCGCCGGGCTTTTCGACACCATGATCCATCTGCGCGCGCCCCTGGAGGAGGCGGTGGCCAGGCTCTCCGCTCTGCCCCTGGGGGAGAACGCCGCCGACGCCCTCTCGGAGCTGGCCCGCGTGGCCCGCGCCCTGCGGGGGACCCAGGGGATCTACCTGGATCTGTCCCTGCGCTCGGACGAGCGGTACTACGAGGGCGTGGTCATGCGCGGGTACATTCCGGGCGTCCCCTCCCCCGTCCTCTCCGGCGGGCGGTACGACGGCCTGATGCGCCGGCTCCATAAGGAGGCCGGGGCCATGGGCTTTGCCGTCTATCTCAACCTTTTGGAGCGGGTGCTCCCCGCGCCGGAGGCTCTGGACACCGATGTGCTGATCCTCCACGACGGCACGGATCCCGAGGGGCTGATGCGCCAAATATCCGCCCTGGAGGCCGAAGGCCTCCGCGTCCGCGCCGACCGGGCCGTTCCGGAGGGGCTGCGCTATGGGAAGCTCCTCAGATACGACGGAGGTGAAGTCCATGAATGACATGCTCAACGTGGCCCTCCCCAAGGGGAGGCTGGGCGACAAGGTCTACGCCCTCTTTGAGCGGGCCGGATACGGGTGCGACGACATTGCCGACCCCGGCCGGAAGCTGGTTTTTGAATCCCCGGAGCACGGCGTCCGGTATTTCTATGTGAAGCCCTCGGACGTGGCCATCTACGTGGAGCGGGGCGCGGCGGACATCGGCGTGGCCGGGAAGGACATCCTGCTGGAATACGCCCCGGAGGTCTATGAGCTTCTGGATTTCGGCGTGGGCCGGTGCCGGATGTGCGTCTGCGGCAGGCCCGATTTCCGGGACGACCCCTCCAGGACGCTGCGGGTGGCCACCAAATTCACCAGGATCACCCGGGACTATTACGCCGCCCTGGGGCGGAGCATCGACATGATCCACCTAAACGGCTCCATCGAGCTGGCCCCCATTCTGGGCCTCTCGGACGTGATCGTGGACATCGTGGAGACAGGCGCCACCCTGCGGGAAAACGGCTTGGCGGTGCTGGCCGAGGTCTGCGGCATCTCCGCCAGGCTCATCGCCAACAAGGTCAGCTGCAAATTCAAATACGAGGCCGTCACTGCTCTGGCGTCCCGGCTTCACGACAGGATAGAGGTAACGCAATGATCAAGCTCATGACCATGGGCCAGGTGCCCGAAAGTGAGATCTTCGCCCGGACGGAGGCCACAGCCGACGTGTCCGCCCCCGTGGCCGAGATCATCCGAAATGTCCGGGAGCGGGGCGACGCGGCCCTGCGGGAATACTGCGACCGGTTTGACGGCGGCGCCCCGGAGAGCCTGGAGGCCAGCCCGGCGGAGATCGACGGGGCTCTGGCGTCCCTGGATCCCGACTTCCTCCGGGTCATGCGTGACGCGGCGGAAAATATACGTCTATTTCACGAAAAACAGCTGAAGGAGAGCTACACCGTCCGTCCCCGTCCGGGCGTGACGCTGGGCCAGCGGGTACACCCTTTGGAAAAGGTGGGCCTGTACGTCCCCGGCGGCACGGCGCCCCTTTTCTCCAGCGTCCTCATGGGCGTGGTGCCGGCGAAGCTCGCCGGGTGCCGGGAGATCGTGGTGGTGACCCCCGCCAAGGGCGGCCAGGTGGCGCCGGAGATCCTGGCGGCGGCGCGGATCGGCGGGGCCGACCGTGTCTTTAAGCTGGGCGGCGCCCAGGCGGTGGCGGCGCTGGCCTACGGCACCGAGAGCGTGCCCCGGGTGGACAAGATCTTAGGGCCCGGCAACGCCTTTGTGGCCGAGGCCAAGCGCCAGGTATTCGGCAAGGTGGCCATCGACATGATCGCCGGCCCCAGCGAGATCCTGATCCTGGCGGACAGGTCCGCCGACCCGGAATTTGTGGCCGCGGACCTGCTCAGTCAGGCGGAGCACGACAAAAACGCCTCCGCCGTGCTGGTCACGGACTGCGAGGCCCTGGCCAGGGCCGTTCAGGCGGAGCTGGAGCGGCAGATCCCCCAGCTGAGCCGCCGGGAGATCGCCCGGGCGTCCATCGACCGCAACGGCAAGATCATCGTCACCGACGACCTGGACAAGGCCGTGGAGGCGGCCAACCGCATCGCCCCGGAGCACATGGAGATCTACACGGAAAACCCTCTGGACTACCTGGAAAAGGTCGTCAACGCCGGGAGCGTGTTCGTGGGCGGGGCCACGCCGGAGCCTGTAGGCGACTACTACGCCGGGTGCAACCACACCCTCCCCACCGGCGGCACGGCCCGGTTCTCCTCGCCGCTGTCCGTAGACGATTTTGTGAAGAAATCCCAGTATATGTATTATGAGCCCGCCGCGCTGCTACGGGAGGGCGCAGATATCGCCTTCTTCGCCCACCGGGAGGGCCTGGACGGTCACGCTAAAAGCGTGGAGCGCCGGCTTGCGAGGTGGGGAAAATGAGCGTCTTCCGTTCCTCCCGGTTCGCAAGGCTGGAGCCCTACGTCCCCGGAGAGCAGCCCCGGGAGCGCAAATACGTCAAGCTCAACACCAACGAGTCCCCCTATCCCCCTTCCCCCGCCGTGACGGAGGCGGCGCGGGCGGCGGCCGAAGGCGCCAACCTCTACTGCGACCCCACAGCGCTGAAGCTCCGGCAGGCGGCGGCGGCGGTGTACGGCGTGGATCCGGCGTGCGTCCTGCCCGTCAACGGATCGGACGAGATCCTGAATTTTGCCGTCATGGCCTTCTGCGACGGGCGCATCTCCATGGCCTGCCCGGAGATCAGCTACGGCTTCTACCCGGTGCTGGCGGACCTGCACGGCATCCGCCTGCGGCAGGTGCCCCTGCGGGGGGATCTTACCGTGGACTACCGGGACTATCTGAGCCGGAACTGCACCGTCTTCATCGCCAACCCCAACGCCCCCACCGGCACCGTCCTGGGGCTTTCGGAGATCCGGGAGATCGCGGCCTCCAACCCCAAAAACGTGGTGGTCATCGACGAGGCGTATGTGGATTTCGGTGCGGAGAGCGCCATACAGCTCACGAAGGAATTTAACAACCTGTTGGTGACCCGCACCTTCTCCAAGTCCCACTCCCTGGCGGGGGCGCGGCTGGGCTTCGGCATCGGCGACGCCGGCCTCATCGCCGATCTCACCGCCATCAAGGACTCCACCAACCCCTACAACGTCAACGCCATGACCCAGGCCGCCGGCATCGCGGCCTTCGGGGACAACGGCTATTATATGGACAACTGCCGCCGGGTGGCCGAGACCCGCGACCGGGCGGCGGAGGCGCTGAAGGCCCTGGGCTTTTCGGTCACGGATTCCAAGGCCAACTTCCTCTTCGTCCGCCACCCGGACATCGCCGGCGGGGCCCTCTACGAGCGGCTCCGGGAGCGGGGGATCCTGGTGCGGCACTTTGCCGTGCCAGCCATCGAGGACTATAACCGCGTCACCGTAGGTTCCCCGGAACAGATGGAGACGCTGATCGGGGCCGTAAGGGAGATCCTGGCCCCCAATGGGAGGGAATGACTATGCGAAAAGCTGAGATCGACCGCAGGACCGGCGAAACGGACATCCGGCTGTCCCTTGACCTGGACGGCACGGGGAAAAGCGCCGTGGACACTGGCGTGGGGTTCCTCGACCACATGCTGACGCTCTTCGCCGCCCACGGCCGGTTCGATCTGACCGTGACATGCGCGGGGGACACCCGGGTGGACGACCACCACAGCGTGGAGGACATCGGCATCTGCCTGGGGCGGGCGGTGAAGGAGGCCCTGGGCGACAGGGCCGGCATCGCCCGGTACGGCGACGTGACGGTCCCCATGGACGAGGCGCTGGTGCTCTGCGCGGTAGACATCTCGGGCCGGGGGTATCTGGGCTCCGATCTGCCCGTCCCCACCCAGAAGATCGGTACCTTCGACACGGAGCTGGTGGAGGAGTTTTTCATGGCCTTCGCCAGGGAATCCGGCGTGACGCTCCACCTGAGGGCCCTTTCCGGCCGCAACGCCCACCACCTGGTGGAGGGGGCCTTCAAGGCCTTCGCCCGGGCCATGCGGAGCGCCGTGGCCGTGGATCCCGCCCTCTCCGGGGCCATCCCGTCCACGAAAGGCGTGCTGTGATATGGTAGGCATCATCGACTACGGCGTGGGGAACCTGTTCTCCCTGCGCAGCTCCCTCGGAAGCGTGGGGGAGGCGTGCGTCGTCTCCGGCGATCCGGCCGTCATCCGCCGCGCCGACAGGCTGATCCTCCCCGGCGTGGGGGCCTTCGCCGACGCGGCGCAAAAGCTGCGGGATTCCGGGCTTTTTGAGCTGGTGCTGGAGGAGGCGCGGGCCGGGAAGCCCCTGATGGGCATCTGCCTGGGGATGCAGCTCCTCTTTGACAGGAGCTTTGAGTACGGGGAACACGAGGGCCTGGGCCTCATCCCCGGCGAGGTGATCCCCATCGCGGAGCACATCCGGCCGGGGCTGAAGATCCCCCACATCGGGTGGAACGCCCTGACCTATCAGAACCCGTCCGGCCTCTACGACGGGATCCCGGAGGGGTCCCACGTCTATTTCGTCCACTCCTACTACGCCGCCGGGTGCTCCGATCACACCACCGCCGTCACGGAATACGGCGGGACGCTGACCGCCTCGGTTCAGCGGGACAATGTGGTGGGCTGTCAGTTCCACCCGGAGAAGAGCGGCGGCGTGGGCCTGCGGATCTTGAAAAATTTCGCCAACATGTGAAAAGGAGGGCGGCAGATGAAGATATTTCCCGCCATTGATCTCTACGACGGCAAGGCCGTCAGGCTCCTGCGGGGCGCCTACAACAGCATGACCGTCTACTCCGACCGGCCCTGTGAGAAGGCGGAGGAATTCTTCCGCGCCGGGGCGGAGTTCGTCCATGTGGTGGATCTGCAGGGGGCCCGGGACGGGGTGAGCGCCAACCGGGAGGCGGCGGCGCTGATCGCCGGCGTCCCCGGCATCCGCGCCGAGCTGGGCGGCGGCATCCGCGCGGAGGACGATATTCGACGCGCCCTGGACGACGGGTTTTTCCGGGTGATCCTGGGCACCTCCGCCCTGGAGGACCCGGCGTTTCTGGAAAAGGTGGTGTCCAAATACGGCGAAAAGATCGCCGTGGGCGTGGATATCCGGGACGGCTTCGTGGCCGTGCGGGGCTGGCTGGAGACCAGCCGGACGGAGTGCTTTGCCTTTGTGGAGCATCTCCAGAAGATCGGCGTCAGGACCGTTATCTGTACGGACATCTCCCGGGACGGGGCCATGGGCGGCGCCAACACGGCGCTTTATAAGGCGCTCCACGACCGTTTCACCTTGGACATCATCGCCTCCGGCGGCGTCACCACCTTAGAGGATGTGAAGGCCCTGGGGGAGACGGGCGCGGCGGGCGTGATCATCGGCAGAGCGCTCTACGACGGGGCCATCGACCTTGCCGAGGCCATAGAGGCGGCGACATGATCACAAAACGAATCATCCCCTGCCTTGACGTGCGGGACGGCCGGGTCGTCAAGGGCGTGAATTTTCAGGGACTGCGGGACGTGAGCTCCCCGGTGGAGCTGGCCGGTACCTACTCCGACGCCGGGGCGGACGAGCTGGTTTTTTACGACATCACCGCCTCCGCCGAGGGGCGGCGTCTGTTCACCGATGTCCTCACCCAGGCCGCCAGCCAGGTGTTCATCCCCCTGACCGTGGGCGGCGGCATCAACACCCTGGACGACTTTGACCGGGTGCTGAAATGTGGGGCCGACAAGGTCAGCGTCAACTCCGGGGCCATCCGGGACCCCTCCCTCATCGGCAGGGCGGCCAAACGGTACGGCGATCAGTGCGTGGTGATCTCCGCCGACGTCAAGCGCGTAAACGGCGTTTTCACCGTCTTCGCCCGGGGCGGGCGGGACAACACGGGCCTGGAGGCCGTGGAGTGGATCCGCCGGTGCGTGGGCGAGGGCGCGGGCGAGGTGGTCCTCAACTCCATGGACACCGACGGCGTGCGCGGTGGGTTCGATCTGAAGATGCTGAAGGCCGTCTCCGAGGCCGTGTCCGTGCCGGTCATCGCCTCCGGCGGCGCGGGAAAGATCCAGGATTTCGTCACCCTCTTCAAAACCCTCCCCCGGGTGGACGCGGGGCTGGCGGCCTCCATCCTCCATTTCGGGGAGGTCACCGTGGCGGACATCAAAAAAGCCCTCAAGGCCGAGGGCATAAACGTCAGGATATGAGGAATTGCGTATGATCAACATTGACGAGCTGAAATTTGACGAGAAGGGCCTGATCCCGGCCATCGTGGTGGATGCGGAGAGCAAAAAGGTGCTGACCCTGGCGTACATGAACCGGGAGAGCCTTCAGATCTCCTTAGAGCGCGGCCTCACCTGCTTCTGGTCCCGCTCCCGGCAGGAGCTGTGGATCAAGGGCGAGACCAGCGGGAACTACCAGCACATCCGCTCCGTCACCGCCGACTGCGACCGGGACGCTCTGGTGGTGGAGGTGGTGAAGGACGGGCCCGCCTGCCATCTGGGCACCGATTCCTGCTTCAACACCCCGGTCTACGAGGCCGCCGACGCCCCGGAGGCGTTCTCCTATCAGGGCCTCTACGCGCTTTTAGAGGGCCGGAAGGCCGACCCCAAGGAGGGCAGCTACACCAACTACCTCTTCTCCAAGGGCCTGGATAAGATTTTGAAAAAGGTGGGCGAGGAGTCCACCGAGGTCATCATCGCCGGCAAGGCCCAGGACAAGCGGGAGACTGTCTACGAGCTGGCGGACCTTGCCTACCACTGCATGGTGCTGATGGTGGAGATGGGCATCACCCTGGACGAGCTGAAAGGCGAGCTGGCCTCCCGTCACGTCATTGAGAAGAAGGTCAAGCAGGAAAAAATGGTATAAGGTTACAGTCTCATACACACAAAAATCCCCTCTCCGGCGGCTTTCCGCCCGGGAGGGGATCTTTTTGCGCATTGTCACTCCGTTCCGTCCTGGAGCGGTTCGCCGGGGACGGCTTCGGCCTTTTCGCGTTTCCTTTTCTCCGCCGCCAGCTCCGGGTGGCCGGATCTCAGCCGGTCAGGCTCCTCGCGGACGAAGCGGTTGATATACGCGCCCACCAGCAGAATGAAGAAGCAGTAGTAGACCCACAGCAGGGCCACGATGACGGTGCCCAGGATGCCGTAGACGCCGTAGCGGTTGGAGTAGCCCGCGTACAGGGAGAAGGCCCAGGAAAACACCAGCCACGCCAGGGTGGCAAAGGCCGCGCCGGGCCACTGATAGCGCATCTTGCGCCGTCCGGCGGGCATCCAGGTGAACATGATGAGGAACACGAAAAAGAGGAACAGCATCATCACCGGGTAGCGGATGATCTTGATGATGCCCAGCAGCGCGTCCTCGACCCAGGAGCTGGTGAGGTGGGCGCTGATCAGGTCCAGGATCATGCCGCCGTAGACGATGCCGCACAGCGTCAGGAGCACGGCGGCCAGGGCGATGATCATGAAAAAGCACGCCCGCAGGCGGAACACGATGAAGTTTTCCCGCCGGGTCAGATCCTGGGCCGCGTCCATGCCGCGCATCAGGGCCAGCATGGACAGGCTCGCCGACCAGACGGACACCACGGCGGTGACGGACAGGGTGGTGGTGCTGCTGTCGTAGATGCTGGTAATGATATTCGCCAGGATGGCGTACAGCTCCTCCGGCGCGAACTGGCGGAGGAAGCCCAGAAACATGCTCTCCGTCAGGGGCGTATAGGGCAGGAGCGAGCACACAAGGCCCAGAATGGGCACCAGGGACAGGAAGAGGTAGAACGCCGCGGCGGCGGCGAAGGTCCAGATCTTCCGCGCTCCGATCCCGTCAAAGAAATCCACAACCACGTGGAGGCTCCGCTTGAGCTGTTTCATGGACAAAACCCTTTCATCAGCCGCAGAACAGGACCACGGCCTCGGCGAACATCTCGCCGGCCAGCAGAAGCTCGCTCACCGCCACGCGCTCATCCGGCTCGTGCATATGGACGTCCGAGCCGGGGAACTCCGCGCCGAAGGCGACGCCGCCCCGGATCTCGTGGACGTAGGTGCCGCCGCCCATGGACTGGGCCTGGCAGATCTGGCCGGTGTAGTCGGCGTAGATCTTCAAAAGCCCCTCCACAAAGTCGGAATCCGCCGGGGTGTGGTGCGGCGCGGAGAGGCTCTGGATCTCCACCGTCAGCCCCTCCCCCAGGGCGTTTTGAAACGCCGCGGCGATGGCGTTCCCGTCCCCGCAGACGGGCACGCGGCAGTCCACGTGGCAGGTAAGGCCCGTCTCGTCGCAGGACATGACCCCCAGATTCACCGTAAGGGCCCCTGAGAGCTCGTCAGCGCAGTTTGCGCCCACGGCAAGGCCCCCGTTATCCCCGTGGGGAAAGGCGCGGCTGAGGGCGCGGAAAGCGTCAAATCCGGGGCCCTCCCGCGCGGCCAGCTTTTCGATCATGGAGGTAACGGCGTTGTCGCCCTCCTCCGGCTTGCTGGCGTGGGCGGCGCGGCCCATGACGGCGAGCTTTTCCCCGTCGGTGAGCTCCGCCTCGCAGGAGGCCGGGACGGCGTTGACCACCGTGCCGCCGGAGAGGCGCTTCACGGCAGGGCCCGGCCCCGTGTACGCCGGGGCGGTGACGGTGAAATGCAGGCGTCCCTTCTCGGTGTTGACCACGGGAAAGCTCCCGTCGGGGGTGAACACGCGCGGGGGCATTTCGTAACGCTCCATGTACCAGGCGATATCACCGGAGCCGCACTCCTCGTCCGACCCTAAAATCAGCTGGACCTTGCGCTTCACAAGGCCCAGATCCCTGGCGCACAGCAGGGCGTAAAGGGCCATGACGGCGGGGCCCTTGTCGTCGATGACGCCGCGCCCGTAGATCTTCCCGTCCAGCTCCCGCATGGCGAAGGGCGCGGTGACCGTCCACTCCCCCGCCGGCGGCACCACGTCCAGGTGGGCCAGGATGCCAAGCTCCGGCTGGCCCTCGCCCAGCTCCGCCACCAGCACCCGGTCGCCCAGGATCCTGCCGGAAAGCCCGTGCTCCGTGACCACCGCCAGGGCCTCGTCCAGCGCCCGCCGCGGCCCCGGCCCGAAGGGCGCCCCGGGGGCCGCCTCCCCCCGCGCCGAATCCACGGCCACGAGCCTGGCGATATCTTCCAAAATGTCCGCCCGGTGGGCGGTGAAATAATCCGCGATCCGTCTGTCCATATCGGCCTCCGAAAGAAGTATTTTTATCTTTGCTCCGTAAAACTATATTTTAGCATAGTCTTAAGAATTTTGCAAGTGATTTCCAATATCTTCATAATACACGCGCAAGACACGCGGCGTTTGTGATTTTGACGAAATTGTTCAAAAAAGCCGGGGGAAAGGCCACGTCGGTATGGTTGTTTTTACTTTATTTGTTGCCTCCAAAAACGAAAAAAGTTATTAAGGAGGAAACACTACATGAAGACTCTGAAGAAGACCCTGTGCCTGGTCTTGGCGGTAGTCATGGTGGTCGGCGCGCTTGTCTTGCCTGCGTCTGCGGCGTACAAAGACGTGAATGACATCGGCGCTGACTATAAGGATGCTGTCGAGATGCTGGACAACTGGAACGTCATGGAGGGCGACGCCACTGGCAATTTCAAGCCCAAGGCTTCCATCCAGCGCCAGGAGATGGCCGCGATTATCTATCGCCTGCTGACCGGAGATAACGAAGGTTACGGCAAGGATAATTCCGCCATCTACACGCCTTACGCGGCGAAGTTCACCGATGTGGACGCCAAGGGCTGGGCGGCCGGCTACATCGGCTACTGCGCCAACAAGGGCATCATCGTCGGCGTCAACGCCGAGGGTACCCTGTTTGACCCCACCCGTCCCATCCCCAGCAACGACGTGCTGTGCATGCTGCTCCGCGCTCTCGGTTACGGCATGAACAAGGAGTATCAGGGCGCTGACTGGTCCAAGCACATCGTCGCCGATGCCAACCGTCTCCACCTGACCGACGGCATCACCACCCAGCTGGGCACTACGACCCCCAGCCAGCGTCAGGAAGTCGCTCTGATGACCTACAACGCCGCCACGGCTAAGCGCGTCACCTGGAGCGATGCCGAGAAGGACTACATCCCCTATGTGGATCCCAACGATCCCGACAGCAAGGCCAATATCTCTCTGATTGATAAGTTCACTGAGACGAAAACGACGACCCAAACGGACTACGAAAAAGCGTTTGGTATGCCCGGCACTACCACCACCGTCCACAATTTTGAGTTCACCTATCCTGTTAAGTCCGTTCCCGGCAGCTGGCCTTCTACCAGCACTCCCCCTGTGAAGGAGTATTGGACTGCCGTTCCCGAGTGTGACGTAGCTGAGTTCCTTGGCCTTGGCGAAGAAACTGCCCACGAGAGCTCCGGCCCCATGACGACCTACACCAACGGCACCGGCAATATCGGTTCCGATACCATCGTAGCCACTGACATGGTCAACACCATCGGTCACCAGGGCCGCCGCACGCTGGTCTATGCTGACCAAATCGTGTACGTTGACACCTATCTGGCCAGGGTCACCGGCACCCGTGCCGAGGTGAAGGATCCTGCCGGCCACGTCATCACCACGGCTCAGGCCACCCTTATGGTTTACAGCAACCGCGTCGCCAACCCCAACACCGCTACCACTACCCGGTCCCCGTCGGCCACTGCCATCATCGCCACCGCGACGATCGACACCGATAAGTATGCTGTCGGCGATATGCTCCGCGTCAACGTCGTGACAACCGCTCCCTATAACGCTTTTGACAACCAGACAGTCAAGGTTATCGCTCACGAGAAGGTTACCACTGAGTCCGTGACTATCGCAAGAATCGAGCGCGATGCCGCTAACTGGGATCTTCACGGCGTGAACGCAAATACCCTCACCGAGGTCGGCTTCACCGGCACCAACGGCAAGACTTACCTCTACAACTACACCTACGGCTACAACACCGAGGCCGCTCCTGTCAACGGTTCCAGCGTCCAGCGGATCGTGACCCAGGACATCGGCAAGACCTACACCGTGTATCTGGATTCCCATGACAACGTGCTGGGCGTGGATCTGAAGCCCGTCTCCGATATCGGCGTTGTTACGTCCGTCAATATTGCTCTTGTCACCGGCACCACGAACCAGTATGTCGTCGCCTATAACGTGCTGATGCCCGACGGCAGCACCACCACAGTTTATGGTGTTGAACCCGCTACCCAGAAGCCCTACACCAGCGCTGCCAGAGCTCAGGCCGCTGCCAATACCTTCTGGAATACAAATGCTAATGCTAACCCTGCATCTTTAGTGAATGGTGAGAATAAGGACGCGGGCATTCTCGCGCGGATCACGCCTATCGCCAACGGCTATTACAGAGTCGTTGCCGCCGGAACTGCCGGTAGTACTGACGCCAACAACAGCTATACCGGAACGCTGGCCCCCAACAGAGTCCTTGAGCGCGGCGAAGCCAACGCTTTCTGGCTCGCGAGTCTGACCAATACCTCCACCCCGAATAGTACCGGCACCAACTATCCCGCCTACATTGGCCGCGTTGGCCCCACCACCATTAATAACGTCCTTGTTGACGACACCACCGTGTACTTCGTTGCCAACTACGAATACAACTATACCGCCAACGAGTACCAGTTCAAGAACTTCATCATCAGAGAGGGCTTCAAGAGCGTAACGGACATGAGATATAGCAATGTTATTCCCAATGCCACTACCGCTACCGGTCCTGCTCCCCTCACTGGTGGTACCGCCAACATTGACGGTCAGGCCGCAGCCAGTCTTAACCTTGAGGTCAGCGCGTTCGACACCGACACCGACGGCTATGCCGACTATGTCCTTGTCTTGAACGACAACCTGCAGCAGGTTCCCACCCCTGTGACCGTTCTCAACTACGCCTACCTGATGAACAACCGCAGGTTTGCTTCCACCACCAGCGATCAGAACGTGTACGGCGCCATCATCGACGGTGTGGCCGGCAAGACGCTGACCCTCACCGCTGTCGCTTCTTCCAACGTTCTGGACACCGGCCTGTACACCTATGCCGATCAGACCATCAACGGCTGGAACGCTGTCAACTTTGTAAGTCCCACCACCGCCACCGCTACCGGTAATCCTTACTGGGGCGTCGCCGCCACTGGCACAACCAGCGCGGGCTGGCTCGTCAAGGATGACGTTCTCGTGGTTGACCCGAGCAGCACCTCTGCTGGCTCTTCCATGGATCGCGGCCAGTTTAACGGCACTACCTTTAATGGTCCCGCCGTCGACAAGTACCTGACCATCGCCAATGACTGCAAGGTCTTCCTGGTGAATCCCACCACCGGGTCCAGCACCCCGCAGCCCTATGCGCTGACCACCCTCGACGATGCTGATGTCTATGGTACCAATGAGATCGTGTATCAGTTCGACGCCAACGGCTATGTGAACCTGATCTACATCGTTGCCAAGGGCGGCGATGAGACCACCCGCGATCCCGCCACCCAGATCCAGAGCATGACTTGGACACTTTCCGGCAATAAGGTTGACGTGGGCGCGTCCACTGCTTGGAAAGGAACTCCCAAAACTGTCACGGGCAATCCCTCCAATTTTGTTGCTCCTACTACCTCTTCTGTCTCTATCTCCTGCGAGTGGCAGTATCTTGACACGGATCCCGCAGTGGCTAAGTGGGTCAAGGCCGGAGATAACTTCCTGGCTGACACCACCTATCGCCTCGTTGTCACGATGACCGCCGCTGATGGTTACGCTTTCGCGAGCAACTTTACTGCGAGCGTTAATCGGAGTCCCGCTATCGATGGATATACAGGTAGGATAACAAAAATCACGGATGGTACCGTCACCGTTATCTTCACAGCCAACGCGAACTAATCTACACTCCCCTTAACCCCTCACCGCTTTCAAAGCCCCCGGGCCTCGGCCCGGGGGCTTCTTTTTGCGTGCGGGTTCGGTTCAATACTCCACCTTATCCACCGCCTCGATCAGCTCCGGCAGATTCTTGTGGGTATAGCGGTCGGTGACGTCCTTCTGGCTGTGGCCCACGATAAATTTCACGGCGGTGCGGCGGACGCCGGCTGTGTCCAGGGCGGAGACGAAGCTGTGCCGGGTGTCGTGGGGCGTGTGCTCCATCCCCAGCGCCGCAAAAACCGCGTCGAACCAGCCCTTGTACCGGGCGTAGGTCAGCCGCCGGCCCAGGCTGTCCGAGACGAGATACTCCGACTGCCGCCGCAGCATCATCTCGTCCAGCACCGTCATCAGCCGCCGGTGGATGGGCACCGTCCGCCGCGCCGCCCGGGTCTTCGTGCCGTGCAGGTCGATATACCGGGCGTCCAGGTGGATATCCTGCCGCGTCAGGTTCAAAAGCTCCCCCACCCGCAGTCCCGTGTACAACAGCACCAGCACCGAATCCCCCAGCCCGCACCCGCCCAGGCTCTCCGGCTCGCCCGGCAGCGGCGCGCCCCGGTACGCCCAAAGCCGCCGCACCTCCGGCCCGGTGAAGATCCGGCGGGACGACTCCTGCTCCGGCGCGGTCAGCTCCACATACCGGGACCAGTCGTTTTGCGCCACCTCCCGGCTGATGCCCCAGCGGAACAGCATGTGCATCAGCGACCGCACCTTGGACTGATACCCCCGGGACTTCCCGTCCATGGCGGAGATCACCCCCTGCAGCTGGACGGAGCGCAGCTCCCGCAGAGGGATCTCCCAGATGTCGCGGCAGAAGCCCATGGCGCACTCCGTCACCCGCCGTGTGCTGGGGTATTTTTCGAAATAGCCCGGGCTCCACTGGTCGAAGGCCGCCTTGAACGTGACGTTTTTGGCGTCCAGGTCGTAGGGCGAGCGGTTGTAGTCCGCCAGCGCCCGCATGGCCTCGCTGCGCGTCTCGAAATAGCCCAGCGTGGCGTAGCGCTGGACCCGCCGGCCCGCGCCCGCGTCCTCCCAACCGACCGTCACCCGCACCCGGTAGGGCCGCCGCCTGTTCCCCGGCAGACGCGACACGCCGCCGTAGCCGTTTGGATTTCTCATGAAAATACCTCCCTTTTTTCGCGTTTTTTCGCGTGGTAAGAGGTATTATGAGGCGGCGGGTCAGTTTTTTCAACCGGTTTTGCTTCATTTAAATAAAAGTCCGCTTAATTTGGAAGTTCCTGTGCTTTGGTTCGTGAAAGCCACGCGCAAGACACAAAATATCCATGGAATTCCCGTGAGTTGACATAATACACCGAATTTTGCGGCTTTTTGGCTCATTCAGTCAATATTTGCATGACCCGGCAATGACCAGCACGCAAAAAGATGCCCCCCGGCGTGTGCCGGGGGGGCTTTAAAAGCGGTTAGGTTTTCAGGTGGTCATGCTAAGGTGTAATCAGTCTTACGCTTCCTTGGTCTGGAAGGTGATGGTCCAGGTGAAGCCCTTGGAAGAAGAATCATCGCCCACCGTGTACGTCACGGTGTACTTCAGGCTGTCCAGGTCGCGCAAAACCACCTTCTGGTTGGTCTTGTCCCAAGTGCCGATGCCAACGTAGAGGTTCATCGGATCATCCGCGGTAACAGTCCCGCAGTCGATGTTGTTCACGGTGAAGTTCTTGAAAGCATCTGTATCGGGCTTGAACACGATACCAACAACACAGGGCTGACCATCGGTACCCGTTGCGGGTTCTTCGTCTTTATCCGCCATATCCTTGACGAGCTTCCAGCCTTCGATATCCTCGAGCGCATCCTCGTCAATGGTCACAATGATGTTGGACGGATCAGTCTCAGACAGAGCCATAGTAATGGCGGTTCCATAGGTTGTGCTCATGCTGGAGGGCATGCCGCCGGTTTTATCCGCGCTAGGCGTAGAGCCCGCAGGGCCGTAATCGGTACTCTCAGCCTCACTCTTCGGGGGATCCTTAACGTCAATCGTCGCGATGATGTTCTCGGTCACGTTGGAGAAGGTAACCTCATAGGTCGTCATGTTGGTGGAAACCTGAGAGGCGCGATACTTGACGGAGGCGCCCACAGGGGTCGTCCCGGCCTCGTTCGCAAGGCTCACAGTGAGGTCCTTACCATTCTGAACGGTGACCTGAATGGTCGTGGAGCTGCCCTTGGCAATTACAAGCTTTTCCGCGCCAGCGTAGCCAACGTTCTTCGTGTTGTCGATGGTAATGGTGACGGGATTCGCAATGCCGGGGGTGTAATAGAGGGTGACGGTCTTGTTGTTATTTTCGAAAACAGGAGCGCTCGGCGTCATGTTGCTGAACGGGTTAACAATGTTCAGGTTCGCGGCGGAGGCAAAGACAAAACCATCAGCGGCGGTCATCGTAACCTTGAGACGGTAGGTGTAACCAGCCAGGAAGTTTTCGCCTGCCTTGACCCACTTAGCCTCACCGGCATTTGTGGTCAGATACTGCCACTCGCAGGCAATGGAGACATAATCCTTACCAGGATCAACATAATTGCCGTTAGCACCACGGACAACTCCCGGAGTCCCAGTCCAACCAGTAGTCGCGCCCACGACGATTCCGGTGCCAGAAGGCGTCCAGGTCACATAATTGATGGTGGTAGCGGGATCGCGGTTGGTCTCAGCGCCGCCCTTGGCAACGATGTAGATCAGATTCACATAGCCGTTGGCGTCGAACTGATACACGATCTCGTTGGTGCCGTAGGCGTCGACAAGCTGCTCCAGCGTGTAGGACTGCGGGGTGCTGGTGCCGGTGGTGGGATTCACCAGGTAAACCGCGCAGTTGTCAGCGATGGTCAGGAACTTGTCAATTGTACCGGTGCGGTCTTCAGCAAATGTATTCTGAACACCGAACCGACCAGGAGCAACAACCAGAACATCGTCCTTCACGGACCAGCCGATGTTGTTGCCAACACCCCAGCAGGGACTGCCGAAAATCGGGCTGACATAGGTCACAGTATCCCAACCGTTGGTTGTCTGGTTCGTGTAGGTGTAGAGTCCGGTGTTCTGAACAAGGGGAGACGCGACAGCGGTGAGAGTCAGCGTCTGGCCGGCGGTGCCGTTGATGATGGCGCCGTACACGTTCTTATCACTGGTGGTAGTGGCGAACTGGGGGTTGGTCATCAGATAGGCATAGTTGAGAACAGGAACAGCCGGACGAACACGCTGCTGGTTGTCGTTCAGGACAAGGACGAAATCGGCATAGCCGTCTGCGTCGGTGTCGAACGCGCTGACCTCGAGACTAAGGGTGTTTGCGCGCTGACCGTCAATGTTGGCGGTACCGGCAGAGGGAGTAGGAGCGGTAGAGGCATTGGGAATAGTGGTGTTGTAGCTCATGTCCGTGACGCTCTTGAAGCCGGTGCTGATGGTGAAGTCCTTGAACTGATACTCGTTGGCGGTGTAGTTGTAGGGATAGTTGGCAACGAAGTACACGGTGCTGCTGTCAACAAGGATGTTCTGAATGTTGGTGACAGTGCCAATGTAGGCGGGATAGGTGCCGGTTACGGTGCCGTTGGTACGAGCGGTCAGGACGCTGAAAGCGTTGGCTTCGCCGCGCTCAAGGACGGAACCGGCGGCAAGCGTTCCGGTATAGCTGTTGTTGGCGTCAGGATTACCGGCAGTTCCGGCGGCAACGACAGTGTAATAACCGTCTACGGTAGCCGTGATCCGCGCGAGAATGCCCGCGTCCTTATTCTCAGCAGCCGATATAGATCCATTCCAGAATGTATTGGCAGCGGCCTGAGCGGCAACGGCGCTGGTGTAGGGCTTCTTGGTGGTGTCATCCACGCTATAAACGGTGACTGTGCTGCCGTTAGGCATCAGCACGTTATAGGCGACCACATACTTGTTCGTGGTGTTGGCGGCCAGTGCAATATTGACGGACGTAACAACGCCGATATCGGAGACAGGAGCCGGATCCACGCCCAGCACGTTGCCTTTGGTGTCCTGATACACGGTGTAGGTCCTGCCGATGTTCTCGGTCCGGATCCGCAGAACGCTGGAGCTGTTGTTGTTGTAACCGTAGGTGTAGTTGTAGAGATAGGTCTTGCCGTTGGTGCCCTTGAAGCCCACCTCGGTGAGGGTGGCAGTCGCGCCGCCGTGAGGCGTCCAGTTGGCGGAATCGCGAATGATCTCGCTGATGGTCACTTCCTCGGAGGTAACCTTCTCAGAGGTGACAACCGTGATGTCATCATCGACAAAGGCGTTATACGGGGCCTTGGTAAGAACAGTGACGCGAAGCATATCGCCAACAACATAATTATTGGTATTGCTGATTGTCGTTGTAGCGGTGACGGGCGCAGCCGTCGGAGTCCCGGTAGCGGTAGCGCTGTTGGGGTTGGCGACGCGGTTGCTGTAAACCAAGAGGGAAGCCGTGGCCGTGGTGATGACGTGACCGGCGGGATCCTTCACCTCGGCGGTGGTGCCGGTGACCCTGGCCAGATAGGTGTCGATGTACACGATGCGGTCAGCATAGACCAGCGTGTGGCGGCCCTGATGGCCAATGGTGTTGACGGTGTCAGTGGCCACGATGGTATCGGAACCAACATTGCCGGTGCCGTTGGTGTAGGTCGTCTTGGTGGTGCTGGCGTTGGCGGTGGTCTTGCTGAGACCAAGAGCCTCGGCTACGTCACACTCGGGAACGGCGGTCCAATAGTCCTTCACAGCGGGAGCGGTGATAACATCCCAGGTGTACTCAACGGGCTTAACAGGATAGGTGAACTTAATGCCGTGGGTAACGGTGGTGCTGCCGGGATTGCCGAACTTATCGTCATCGGCAGTCTTGGTAACATCGGCCAGCTTCTCGATCAGAGCGATGTTGGCCTTGCTGTTGGGATCGTTGGGATCCACATAGGGGATGTAGTCCTTCTCGGAATCGCTCCAGGTGACGCGGGCAGCCGTGGCGGCCTTGTAGGTCATCTGAGCGACTTCCTGACGCTGGCTCACCGCATCCAGCTTGGAGGTGATGCCGTCGGTCAGGTGGAGACGGGCGGCATCAGCGGCGACATGCTTGGCCCAGTCAGCGCCCTGATACTCCTTGTTCATGCCGTAGCCGAGAGCGCGGAGCAGCATGCACAGCACGTCGTTGCCGGGAATCTCGCGGGTGGGCTCAAAGGTGGTCTGCGCTTCGTTGGTGCCGATGATGATGCCCTTGTTGGCGCAGTAGCCGATGTAGCCGGCCGCCCATCCCTTGGCGTCCACATCGGTGAACTTCGCCGCGTAAGGCGTGTAGATGGCGGAATTATCCTTGCCGTAACCTTTGTTGTCTCCGGTCAGCAGGCGATAGATAATCGCGGCCATCTCCTGGCGCTGGATGGAAGCCTTGGGCTTAAAATTGCCGTTGGCGTCGCCCTCCATGACCTTCCAGTTGGTCAGGTTCGTGACAGCAGTCGTATAGTCTTTGCCGATGTCAGCTTTGTCGCCATAATCCTTGGCGGACGCAGGCAAGGCAAGCGCGCCGACTACCATGACTACTGCCAAGACCAGGCACAGGGTCTTCTTCAGAGTCTTCATGTAGTGTTTCCTCCTTAATAAAAATTGTTGATGAGTTTTTCGTCCGTTACATGAACCGGACTGTTTATGTAAACGCCGGACCGTGGCCGGTCGGCCTTTTACATCGTCGTCGCCCGAAGGCGATGGCTTTTTGCCCTCGCACACCCTTTAGACGGGGCGCGATCCGCGTTTGTTCCGCTCTCCCACGGGAAAATCCATGAGAAGTTTTTCCCAAAAGGAGGAGTACGGCGAAGGAACAGGTTGGGCGGTTCCATGCTCCTCCGCCGTACACTTACATAATGAAGACTGTCCCCATTCGGCTGACGCCTCCTGGTTCCGGTCGACCCTGTGGCGGAGAACGCTTTCCGGAAGAGCGGCTTTTCGCGCGGGCCCTCCACGGAATTAAGGCCATTTTAGCACATAGCGCGGCCATTGTCAACATTTTTGAAGAATCTGGACACGGGTAAAATCCTGTCCTGGAAAATCCCCGAAACCCTTGCGGCGCAAGGGTTTTGAGATTTGTTTCGTTAGATGTTACGTAAATATTAAAAACTATTTTTTTGAATTTTTCTCCAAAATGCGAATGACCTTCCGGTTTTTCGGCTTTCCGCTCCCGAAGCCCGGCGGGCGGGAGGCGGCAAGGCGGCGGGGCCCCCTTTTCCCTTTGCCGGCTCCGGCGTTTTTTTCGTTTTTGAAACGCGGACGCGCCTTTTTTCGCGGGGCCTAATTTTTATTATAATGTATATCCTCGTCCGCCCGGTCCGGGGCGGCGTAAAAGCGCAGTTTGTTTACATAATATCCGGTTGACATAACGTGTTTAGTTACCATAACTCCGTGGTTTACATAAGTTTATACTAAAATAATAGCACAACGGTGCGGGGATTTCAAGAGGTTTTTCAGGATTTTTCAGGGAAAAATGTATTTTTTTCACCGCTCCCCCGCTCCCTCAGCTCCTCCTTCATGCCGCGTCCGGCGTTGACGATCAGGAGCTTGACGCACTCGATGACGGCGCGGCGGGTGCTCTCGTCCATGTCCCCCACGGAGTGGGCGATGCTCCGAACGGTGCCGCCCAGATTCTCCCGCATCTGGTGGAGGGTGCGGGCGTTGGTGTCCTCCATGATCTTGTAGATGGCGTCGGCGAACAGCTCAAACTGCTCCGGGGTCATTTCGGCGATCCAGCCCTTGAGGGCGGAATTCACGAATTTACTGCCGCCGGTGACGGTGCCCAGCTTGACGAAGCGGGGGCCGCGCAGCTCCCAGGAGTACATGTCGTGCTGGTGGAGGCCGTTTTCCCCGCTGTGGACCACGGCGAAGCTGTCCTCGCGGCCCAGGAGCATCCCCACCACGGAGAACTGAGGGATGAAGGTGTGGATCCGGCCGCAGACGGCGCGGTAGCCGGGGCTCTCCAAAATATCGTCAAAGAAGCCGGGGCCGTCGTAGTTGTAGACGGCGTCCAGGCGCGCCTGGACGGGTTCGCCGCAGAAGGCGCCGGCGTAGACGGCCAGATTGCCGCCCTTGGAGTGGCCGCAGAACATAAGGCGGCCGTCCACCCGCTCTGCCACCGCTTTGGCGTAGGCCGCCGCCGTCTTCTGGCCGGGGATCGGGCAGAGGTAGGACATGTTCAGGTCCTCCTTCCAGCCCACGATGGTGTTGTCTGTGCCGCGAAAGGCCAGCAGGTGGACGTCCGGCGACAGCTTCACGGTGATGGCGGAGAACTGGGTCTGCAGCGCCTCGTCGAAGCGGTTGAAGTACCAGCCGGCCTCCAGCTCCCCGAAGCGGCGGCTGCCGGCCAGGGCGGCCATCAGCTCCCGGTCACGGAGCTTCCAGCGCCCGTCCCGGTCCAGGCTCCCGTCGGCCAGGGACTGCTCCGCCAGGGCGCGGACCGTGACAAGGCCCCGGGTGGGGGGCGTCTGGAAATACTCAAACGGTATGTAGGCGAAGCGGGCCAGCACCGCCCCGTCGGCCTCGTTGAAGCCGTCGGCGGTCAGGGGGAGATCCCCGCGCCAGGCTATGTAATCGAGCATGTTCAGGATGTTTTCCATACCCGCGCCTCCAGGAAAGCTTGATCTATCATGATTTTACCACTTTTTGCAGGGGAATACAAGAAAAAAGGGTACGCGCGAGCGTACCCTTTTGGGAGACTGTCGAAAAAGCCCTGACGGGCTTTTTCCGACAAAGGGAACGTGCGGGTAATTTTCTCTGAATTTTGCGAAATTCAGAGAAAATTATCCTGCTGTCGCCCTGCGCGCGCCCCGAAGGGGCACACTTGTGCGACAAAAGGGATTTTTTCCGACGCACATGTCGCCGGAAAAAATTGAATTTGAGTTTTTTGATAAACTGACAAAAGGGTACGCGCGAGCGTACCCTTTTGTAAATGAAACGGTATCTCAGCCCTTGATGGCGGCCTGAGCGGCGGCCAGACGGGCGATGGGGACACGGAAGGGGGAGCAGCTGACGTAATCGAGGCCGATCTGGTGGCAGAACTCCACGCTGGAGGGGTCGCCGCCGTGCTCGCCGCAGATGCCCACATGGAGCTTGGGATTCACGGGACGGCCCAGGGAGATGGCCATCTTCATGAGCTTGCCTACGCCGACCTGGTCCAGCTTGGCGAACGGGTCGCTCTCGAAGATCTTGGCGTCGTAGTAAGCGCCCAGGAACTTGCCGGCATCGTCACGGCTGAAGCCGTAGGTCATCTGGGTCAGGTCGTTGGTGCCGAAGCAGAAGAAGTCGGCCTCCTTGGCGATATCGTCGGCGGTGAGGGCGGCGCGGGGGATCTCGATCATGGTGCCCACCTGATACTTGAGGGCGACGCCGGCCTTGGCGATCTCCTCGTCGGCGGTCTTGACCACGAAGTCCTTCACGTACTTGAGCTCCTTGACCTCGCCCACCAGCGGGATCATGATCTCGGGCTCAACGTTCCAGTCGGGGTGCTTTTTCTGGACGTTGATGGCGGCGCGGATGACCGCGCGGGTCTGCATGACGGCGATCTCGGGATAAGTGACGGCCAGACGGCAGCCGCGGTGACCCATCATGGGGTTGAACTCGTGGAGGGAGGCGATGAGGGCCTTGATGGTCTCAACGCTCTTGCCCTGGGCCTTGGCCAGGATCTCGATGTCGGCCTCCTCGGTGGGAACGAACTCGTGGAGAGGGGGATCCAGGAAGCGGATGCAGACGGGGGTGCCCTCCAGAGCCTCGTAGAGGCCCTCGAAGTCGGCCTGCTGCATGGGCAGGATCTTGGCCAGGGCGGCCTCGCGCTCGGCCACGGTCTCGGAGCAGATCATCTCACGGAAGGCGTCGATGCGGCCGTCACCGAAGAACATATGCTCGGTGCGGCACAGGCCGATGCCCTCGGCGCCCAGCTCGCGGGCCTTTTTGGCGTCGGCGGGGGTGTCGGCGTTGGTGCGGACCTTGAGCTTGCGGTACTTGTCGGCCCAGCCCATGATCCGTCCGAAGTAGCCGGAGATGGTGGCGTCCACGGTGGGGATCAGCCCGTCGTAGATGTTGCCGGTGGAGCCGTCGATGGAGATGCAGTCGCCCTCGTGATAGGTCTTGCCGGCCAGGGTGAACTTCTTATTGGCCTCGTCCATGTTGATCTCGCCGCAGCCGGAGACGCAGCACTTGCCCATGCCGCGCGCCACGACGGCCGCGTGGGAGGTCATGCCGCCGCGCACGGTGAGGATGCCCTGGGCGGCCTTCATGCCCTCGATGTCCTCGGGGCTGGTCTCCAGACGGACAAGGACCACCTTCTCGCCGCGGGCTTTCCACTCCTTGGCGTCCTCGGCGGTGAACACCACCTTGCCGCAGGCGGCGCCGGGGCTGGCGCCCAGACCGCGGCCAATGGCCTCGGCCTTCTTCAGGGCGGCGGGGTCAAACTGGGGATGGAGCAGGGTGTCCAGGTTGCGGGGGTCGATCATGGAAACGGCCTTCTTCTCGTCGATCATGCCCTCGTCCACCAGGTCGCAGGCGATCTTCAGGGCGGCGGGGGCGGTGCGCTTGCCGTTGCGGCACTGGAGCATGTAGAGCTTGCCGTTCTCCACGGTAAACTCCATGTCCTGCATGTCGCGGTAATGCTCCTCAAGGATGTTGCAGACCTTGACGAACTGGGCGTAAGCCTCGGGGAATTTCTCCTCCATCTGGGCGATGGGCATGGGGGTGCGGACGCCGGCCACCACGTCCTCGCCCTGGGCGTTGGTCAGGAACTCGCCCATGAGCTTCTTCTCGCCGGTGGCGGGGTCGCGGGTGAAGGCCACGCCGGTGCCGGAGTTGTCGTTCAGGTTGCCGAACACCATGGGCATCACGTTGACGGCGGTGCCCCAGGAGTAGGGGATGTCGTTGTCGCGGCGGTATACGTTGGCGCGGGGGTTGTCCCAGCTGCGGAACACCGCGCGGATGGCTTCATAAAGCTGTACCTGGGGATCGGAGGGGAAGTCCTGGCCCAGCTGCTTCTTGTACTCGGCCTTGAACTGGCCGGCCAGCTCCTTCAGGTCGGCGGCGGTGAGCTGCACGTCGAACTTCACGCCCTTGCGCTCCTTCATCTGGTCGATGAGCTGCTCGAAATACTTCTTGCCCACCTCCATGACCACGTCGGAGAACATCTGGATGAAGCGGCGATAGGAGTCATAGACGAACCGCTCGAACTTGGGATCGGGGTTGCCGGCGATCATGGCGGCCACCACGTCGTCGTTGAGGCCCAGATTCAGGATGGTGTCCATCATGCCGGGCATGGAGGCGCGGGCGCCGGAACGGACGGAGACCAGCAGGGGGTTCTTGAGATCGCCGAACTTCTTGCCGTTCATCTCCTCCATCTTCTTGACGTACTGGTTGACCTCGGCCATGATCTCGTCGTTGATGGTGCGGCCGTCCTCGTAGTACTGGGTGCAGGCTTCGGTGGTGATGGTGAAGCCCTGGGGCACAGGCAGTCCGATGTTGGTCATCTCGGCAAGGTTAGCGCCCTTGCCGCCCAGGAGCTCGCGCATGTTGGCGTTGCCCTCTGAGAACAGGTAGACATACTTTTTTGCCATTTGTAGTATCCTTCCTCGTAGTTAAATTTTTACTTTTTTTCACTCTTGGAAAAAGCCGAAAATATTATACCAATACCCCGGCGCTTTTTCAAGCTCTTTGCAGGAAAAATTTCAATAAAATTATCCCTGTTTTCCGGCCGTTTTATGCGAAAAAAGCAAAAGCTCACGCCTCCCGGAAGACCCTCTCCCACTCCCGCAGGGCCTGCTCCGGGGCGCCGTCCGTGCGGATGGTCCAAAGGCGCGGGATCCCGGCCAGCTTCTCCGGGGCGAAGTCCTTTTCGTCGGCCAGGAACCGGCGGCACAGCTCCGCGTAATCGGGCTTTGCCTGCCGCTCCTCCCGGTCCAGGCACCGGCGGAGCCGCTGTCCGTCGGGGAGCGTCAGGTAGACCACCCGGACCATATCCCCGAAGACCACCAGGAAGGAGCGGACGCCCTCCAGGGTGGTGATAACGATGTAGTCGCTCCCCTCCATGGGCGAGAACCGGCGGGTGAAGTAGGTCCACAGGCCCTGGACGGTGTGGTACTCCCGCTTTTCGATGATCTGGCCCTGGCGCTCCAGCTCCGCCAGCTGTTCCTCCGTCACAAAAAAATAGTCCTCCCCGTTGCGCTCCCCCTCCCGTCTGGGCCGGGTGGTGCAGGGGATGACGGGCGTCAGCGCGCCGCCCCAGCGCTCCAGCACCGCCTTATACAGCGTATCCTTTCCGGATCCGCTCTTGCCCACGATGCAAAATATCCTGCTCATACCGTTTTCACCCCGGATCTCCGCTCCCCCGCCCCCTTGGGCACGGTTCTGGCGGCATTGTAAAGGAGACGCATAGCGCGTCTGAGACTGCCGGAAAAAGCCCTGACGGGCTTTTTCCGGCAAGAGAAACGTGCGGGCAATTTTCTCTGAATTTTGCGAAATTCAGAGAAAATTGCCCTGCTGTCGCCCTGCGCGCGCCCCGAAGGGGCACACTTGGGCGACAAAAGGGATTTTTTCCGACGCGCATGTCGTCGGAAAAAATTCGAATTGGAGTTTTTTACAAGCTGAAGGAGACGCTTTGCGCGTCTCCTTTTTTGCGTTTGTGAAAGCTCTTACAGTCCGAAATACCGGACGGCGTTGGTGTAGCTGATGCCCTCGACGATCTTCTTCAGGGAGGACTCGATGTTGGGATACTCCCCGTTCTCCACCCAATTGCCGATGAGGTTGCACATGATGCGGCGGAAGTAGTCGTGGCGGGCGTAGGAGAGGAAGCTGCGGGAGTCCGTCAGCATCCCCACAAAGTTGCCGAGAAGCCCCAGGTTGGCCAGGGACTTCATCTGGTCCTCCATGCCGGACTTGGTGTCGTTGAACCACCATGCGGAGCCGTGCTGGATCTTGCCGGGGACCTCGTCGGACTGGAAGCAGCCCAAGATGGTGCCGATCTGCTCGTTGTCGGCGGGGTTCAGGCTGTAGAGGATGGTCTTGGGGCACTCGTTCGTCTCATCTAAGGCCGCCAGCAGGTCGGCGATGGCGCCGCCGCAGGTGTTCTGGGCGATCATATCCACGCCGGTGTCCGGTCCCAGCTTCCTGTAGACGCGGGTGTTGGCGTTGCGCTTGCAGCTGTAGTGGAGCTGCATGGCGATGCCAAGGCGGTGATACTCTTTCCCCAGATGCATGAGGATGGCGGTCTGGTACTTCTCCGCCTCCTCCACCGTGATCTCCTCCCCGGCCATGACCTTCTTATAGATCTCGTTGACGCACTTGGGACAGCCGGGACGGTAGGGGATGTAGTCAAGGCCGTGGTCGCTGGCGCGGCAGCCTAAGCTCGCGAAGAACTCCAGCCTCTCGGTGAGGGCGGCGCAGACGTCCTCCACGGTGTCCAGGGACTCCTTGCCCACGGACTTGGCCAGCTTGCCGATATACTCCGCGAAGCCGGGCTTATTGATGTTGATGGCCTTGTCCGGGCGGTAGGAGGGGGCCACCTTCACCTTGATGGTGGGGTCGGCGGCGATCTTCTCATGCCACTCCAGGCTGTCGATGGGGTCGTCGGTGGTGCCGATGAAGGCCACGTTGGCCTTCTCGATGATGCCGCGGACGGTGAGGGAGGGGTCGTTCTGAAGCTTGTCGTTGACGAAATCCCAGCACTCCTTCGCGTTCTCCACGGTCAAGGGCTTATTGTAGCCAAAGAACTGGCGCAGCTCCAGGTTGCACCAGTGGTACATGGGGTTGCCGATGGCCATCTCCAGGCTCTCCACGAACTTCAGGAAGCGCTCATAGCCGGGCTTGTGTCCGGTGATATACTCCTCGGGGACGCCGTTGGAGCGCATGACGCGCCACTTGTAGTGGTCGCCGAAGTAGGTGCCATCGGGGTTCTCACCGCCCAGCCAGACCTCCACGATGTCGTTGAAGCGGCGGTTCTCGTAGATCTCCCGGGGGGAGATGTGGCAGTGGTAATCCACCAGGGGCATATGCTCGGCGTAGTCGTGGAACAGGTGCTTTGCGGTCTCGGTCTCCAGAAGGAAATCCTTATCCATAAACTCTTTCATAGGAAATCAACTCCCATTCATTATTTTCGACAAAAAGCCACACGGCAGCCTTTTGCGCAGCATGTCAAAGACCTAAATTCAAACTTTTTTCCGGCGACATGTGCGTCGGAAAAAATCCCTTTTGCCGTCCAAGTGTGCCCCTTCGGGGTGCGCACAGGACGACAGCAGGGAAAAATTTATGAATTTCGCAAAATTCATAAATTTTTCCCGCACGTTCCCCTTGTCGGCAAAAGGCCGCTTTGCGGCCTTTTGCCGACAGTTACCGCTTGATGTCGTAGTTCATGTTCATCAGGTTCCTGATGGACTCCACATCGTCGGTGATGTTGCCGTCGCCGTGGATGGTGTGCTTGATGACGGAGCTGGCCACGGCGAAATTGATCATATCCATGGGCTTATAGTGGTTCATCATGGCGTAGATGAGGCCGCTGGCAAAGGCGTCGCCGCCGCCCACACGGTCCAGGATGTTGAAGGTGAAGAGCTTCGACTCGAAGGTGTGGCCCTGATACCACATGTAGGCCATCAGGCTGTTCTCCGAGCCGGAGTGGGCGTAACGGACGTGGCGGGCGATGCACTTGATGTTGGGGTACGCCGCCACAAAGGCCTGGTTGATCTCATCCTGCTCCTCCCAGCTGGGCTGGCGGGAGATCCCGTCCTTCACGTCCCCCTTGCCGGGGTCGGCGGGATCCTTCCAGACGTGGTACGGCTCCACGCCGAACAGCACATCCACATAGGGCAGGCACTTGGTGCAGTAATCTCTGGCCTCCTCCCAGCTCCACAGGAGCGAGCGGAAGTTGCCGTCAAAGCTGACGGTCATGCCCTTCTCCTTGGCCGTCTGCATCAGCTTCAGGATGAAGTCCCCGCAGGAGGCGGACAGCGCCGGGGTGATGCCGCTCAGATGCAGCCAGTCGAAGCCGTCCAGCAGATAGTTCACATCCACCTTGGAGAAGTCGAACTCCGAGATGGCGGAGTGCTTGCGGTCATAGGTGACCTTGCTGGGCCGGATCCCGTAGCCGGTCTCCAGGTAATAGGTGCCCAGACGGTGGGTGGGGGTCTCCTCGGGGGTGGAGAGGATCACCGGCGTGCAGTGGACGTCGTTGGACCTGAGCATCCTGACGGCGCTCTTGCCCAGGGAGTTGTTGGGCACCACGGAAAAGAAGGTGCTGTCCACGCCCAGGTTAGCTAAGGCCAGGGCGATGTTGGCCTCGCTTCCGCCGTAGCTGGCCTCGAACTCGTTGGCGGCCCGGATCTTCTCATAGTTCGGGGGGGTGAGGCGGAGCATGATCTCGCCAAAGGTGATGAACTTCTGTCCGCCCTTGCTGCCCTTCGTTAAGGGGTTGGAATGCTCCATCTCATGCCCTCCTTACCGCTGGACGCGGCCGGAGGCGTCGCCGCCCGCCAGCTTCTCCACCTCGGGGACGGTGGCAAAGTTGTAGTCGCCCTCGATGGAGTGCTTCAGCGCGGAGGCGGCCACGGCGAATTCCACGGCGCTCTGGGTGTTGTGGCCGGTGAGCAGGGCGTAGATGAGCCCGCCGCCGAAGGAGTCGCCGCCGCCGATGCGGTCGATGATGTGCAGGTGATAGAGCTTGGAGAAGCAGTACTCATTGGCCTTCACGTCGTAGAGCATGGCGCTCCAGTCGTTGTCGAAGGCGGATTTGGACTCGCGCAGAGTGATGGCGACCTTCTCAAAGCCGAACTTGTCCGCCAGCTGGCGGGCCACGGACTTGTAGCCCTCCTTGTTGAGGGTGCCGGCGGTGATATCGGTGGCCTCGGCCTCGATGCCGAACACATCCTTGGCGTCCTCCTCGTTGGAGATGCACACGTCCACGTACTGGCACAGCTCGGTCATGGCGGCGCGGGCCTGGTCGCGGGTCCACAGCTTGCCGCGGTAGTTTAAGTCACAGGAGATCTTGATGCCGCGTTCCTTGGCCACCTTGCAGGCCTGGAGGCAGGCGGCCACCATGTTGGGGCCCAGGGCCGGGGTGATGCCGGTGAAGTGGAACCAGTCGGCGCCCTCAAAGATGTCGTCCCAGTCGAACTCGCTGGGATCGGCCTCCTGGATGGCGGAGTGGGCCCGGTCATAGATGCAGACGCTGGGCCGCTGGGAGGCGCCCTTCTCGTTGAAGTAGATGCCCACCCGGTCGCCGCCGCGGACGATCTTGCTGGTGTCCACGCCGTAACGGCGGAGGGAGTTGACGGCCGCCTGGCCGATGGCGTGGGCGGGGAGCTTGGTGACATAGACGGCCTCGGCGCCGTAGTTGGCCAAGGACACGGCCACGTTGGCCTCGCCGCCGCCGAAGGTGAACTCCAGGTGGTCGGCCTGGACAAAGCGCTCGTAGTTATAGGGCTGAAGGCGGATCATAAGCTCGCCGAAGGTTACGACTTTCATAAGAGGTGTTTTCTCCTTTTCAAGTTTATTTGTTGTCAGGGGGCGGGCCGCCAAGAGCGGCGGCCCTTCAAAGCCAGTTTATTTTTTCATCACGTGGATGGCGAAGCCGCCCACCTCTTCCTTCAGGTAGACGTTCTTGGCCTGGCCCTTGTCGTTGTAGGAGATGGAGCTCTCATCGAACTCCACGCCCTGGCGGCCCAGGTGGTACATGGCGCGGTCCACGCTGTTGGTGCCGATGGCGATGTGGCCGTTCTTGCCGCGGCCGGGCTTCTTCATGCACTCCACCACGGTGCCGGCGAAGTCGGAGCTGTTGCCCGCCTTGTAGGCGAAGCCGAAGAGGGCCTCGAACCGCTTGGCTGTGGCGGCGGCCTCGTCGGGGTCGGCGCAGTTGATGCCCACGTGCATGATCTGCAGGCCCAGCATGGTCTTGACGGCGTCCTTGCAGATGGCGGTGATCTCGTCCCACTTCTCGTTCTCGATGAGCTCGGGCTTCACCATCCAGGTGCCGCCGCAGGCCACGATCTGGTCGAAGGACAGGTAATCCATCAGGTTCTTGGTGTTGACGCCGCCGGTGGGCATCCATTTGAGCTTCTTGTAGGGGCCGGCCAGAGCCTTGATCTTGGCGATGCCGCCGTTCTGCTCGGCGGGGAAGAACTTCACCACATCGAGCCCCAGGGCCATCGCCTGCTCCATCTCGCCGCCGGTGGCGGTGCCGGGGAGCATGAGGGCGCCCTTGGAGAGGCCGTATTTCACCATTTCCGGGTTGAAGCCGGGGCTGACGATGAACTTGCTGCCGGCGTCCAGAGCCCGGTCCAGCTGGTCGGGGGTGAGCACGGTGCCGGCGCCCACCAGCATTTCGGGCACCTCGGCGGTGATGGCGCGCATGGCGTCCTCGGCGGCGGCGGTGCGGAAGGTCACCTCGGCGGTGGGAAGTCCGCCGGCCACCAGGGCCTTTGCCAGAGGCACGGCCTTGGAGGCGTCGTTAATGGCGACCACGGGGACGATGCCGATGTTGGAAATGGTTTTCAAAATCTCATTCATGGTTGGTTCCCTCCTGTATGTATTGATTTTCAGTCAACCCGGCCCCGGAGCGGGCCGGACGTTTCTACTATCCATTATAGTGTATTTTGGCGGTAAGTCAAGCCAAAAGGCATGGATTTTCCGTCAAAAAAGCGAAAGGCAACAGATATGCCGACCGTGCCGCTTACAGCACCACGCCGTCCTTGAAGATGCTGATCTCCCGGAAGCCCTTCTTTTCAGCCCAGGTCTTTTTGCCGGAGGCCACCTCCAGCACCAGGTCCATAAGGTCGTGGGCGGCCTCGTCGATGGTGCGCGTGCCGTCGGCCACCACGCCGGCGTTGAAGTCGATCCAGGCGGCCTTTTTTGTGGCCAGCGGCGTGTTGGTGGCCAGCTTCATGGTGGGGGCCGGCGCGCCGAAGGGCGTTCCCCGGCCGGTGGTGAAGAGGATCAGATGCGCCCCGGCGGCCGTCAGGGCCGTGGCGGACACCAGGTCGTTGCCCGGGCCGTAGAGCATGTTGAGGCCCTTTGTGGTGACGGGCTCGCCGTAGCCGATCACGTCCATGATGGGGGCGGAGCCGCCCTTCTGGACACAGCCGCAGGACTTGTCCTCCAGGGTGGTGATGCCGCCCTGCTTGTTGCCGGGGCTGGGGTTGTCGTAGACCACCTCGTTGTGGCGGATGAAGTAGTCCTTGAAGCCGTTGATCATGTTGACGGCCTTGTGGAAGACCTCCTCGTTGACGCACCGGTCCAGCAAAAAGCCCTCCGCGCCGAACATCTCCGGCACCTCGGTGAGCACGGTGGAGCCGCCCATGGCGCCCAAAAGGTCGGAAAAGCGCCCGACGACCGGGTTGGCGGTGATGCCGGAGAGGCCGTCGGAGCCGCCGCACTTCATGCCTACCACCAGCTCGCTGGCGGGGATGGGCTCGCGCTTGAACTGTCCCGCGTAGGCGGCCAGCTCCTCTAAAAGGGGCCTGGCGGCCTCCAGCTCGTCGTCCACCTCCTGGCAGGTGAGGAACTTCACCCGGTCGGGGTCGTAGTCCCCCAGCTCCCGCAAGAACTGCTCATGGGTCAGATTCTCGCACCCCAGGGAGAGCACCAGCACCGCCCCGGCGTTGGGGTGGCGGGTGAGGGCGGCCAGGAGCTTGCGGGTCTGGGCGTGGTCATGGCCGGTCTGGGAACAGCCGAAGGGGTGGGTGAAGGTGTAAAGGCCGTCGATGGAGCCGGTCACCAGATCCTGATTCTCCCGCGCCAGCGCCTTGGCCACGTCGTTGACACAGCCCACGGTGGGGATGATCCAGATCTCGTTGCGGATGGCGGCCCGGCCGTCCTTGCGGCGGCAGCCCATAAAGGTGGGGGCCTCCAGCTTCTCGGGGAAATGCACGTTGGGGGTATAGGTGTACTCCAGCTCCCCCTCCAGATTGGTGCGCATGTTGTGGGTGTGGATCCACTCCCCCGCTCCCACGCTCTCGGTGGCGTGGCCGATGGAGAAGCCGTATTTGACGACCTGATCCCCCTCAGAGAGGGCCTTCAGGGTCATCTTGTGCCCCTGGGGGATGTCCATGGCGGCGGTCACCTTGTACCCGTCGCCCTCAAAGACGGCGCCCTTGGCGATGGGGTGAAGGGCCACCACCACGTTGTCCTTGGGGTTGATATGTATGAAATCAGTCATGTCAAACCTCCGGTAAACTCTTTATTTTACGGCGTCGGCGTAGACGGCCAGCGTGCCCTCGGCTCTGATCTTCTTCAGGATATCCACCACGGCGGCCTCGAAGCCGGGGATCGCGGTCAGATCCTGGCCCCACATCTGCTCGTTGGTCATGACGGCGTGGACCAGGGCGGCGTCATCGTCGTTCCTGTGGTCCCAGTAGAACTCCAGCGCCCAGCGGTCGTCGGAGCAGACGTAGGTGTTGCCCTTTTCCCGCTTGCACACAAGGCCCTTGTCGGTGAGCTCCTGGATATCGGTGGAGTAGAAGGCGATGTAGGCGGCGAAGGAGGCGGTGAGGCAGGGGGGCAGGGCCTTTTTCAGCTCCACATACTCCAGGAAGCTGGGCATGTTGCGGGCGCGCCACTTGGAGGTGGAGTTGAGGCTGATGCTCATGAGCTCATGGTTGACGAAGGGGTTGTTGAACCGGTCCTGCACCGCGGCGGCGAAATCGGTGAGATCCTTCTTGTCCAGGGGCAGGGTGGGGATCACCTCGTCGTAGAGCATCTTGTTCATGAAGCTCCGGACGGTGTCGTTCTCCATGCAGTCCCGGACGATGTCGAAGCCCGCCAGATACGCGCCCAGCACAAAGCCGGTGTGGGCGCCGTTGAGGATGCGCACCTTGCGCTTTTTATAGGGGGTCACGTCGGGGACCACGGGGCAGTTGAGCCCGGCGGCCTTGAAGGGCAGCTTCTCCGCCAGCCAGTCCGGCCCCTCGATGTTCCACACGCCGAAGACCTCGCCCACGTCGATGAGCTCGTCGTGGTAGCCGTTTTGCTCCTCCAGCTTCGCCACCTCGGCGGCGTCGCGGATGCGGCCGGGGACGATGCGGTCCACCAAGGTGGAGCAGAAGGTGCAGTCCTGATTGACGTAGGCCCTGAAGCCGTCGTCCAGGCCCCACTGGTCGATGTACCGGTTGACGCACTTGAGAAGCTCCTTGCCGTTGTTGTCGATGAGCTCGCAGGAGAGGATCACAAGGCCGCCCTTCCCCGCCTTATACCGGGTAAAGAGCACCTGGGTCAGCTTGCCGGGGAAGGAGGAGCAGGGCGCGTCGGAGATCTGGCAGGCGGGATCGTAGACGATGCCGGCCTCGGTGGTGTTGGAGACCACGTACTCCAGATCGTCGCTGACGGCCAGGGCCATCATGGCGTCAAAGCCCTCTTTCTCGTAGGGGTTGAGGCACCTGGACACGGAGGAGATCACCCGCTTGCGGTCGATCTTCTCCCCGTTCTCGTTGCCCCGGAGATAGAGGGTGTAAAGGCCCTCCTGGGCGTTGATGAGCTTTGTAAGGCCCATGGCGATGGGCTGTATGAGGACGCACTTGCCGTTCCAGCCCACCTTCTCGTTGGAGACGTCGAACCAGTAGTTGACAAATGCCCGCAGGAAGTTGCCTTCGCCGAACTGCATGACCTTTTCGGGGGCGTCCTTGAGTATGTAGCCCGTGTAGCCGGACTTTTGCAGGGTGTCATAATTTAAAAGTTCCATTTTGCCGCTCCTCCTGAATGTAGTTTTTTATGTTGTTTGCCCAACAGGGGACAATATGCTATCCTTGATTATAGCAGAACTGTACAAACATTTCCATACATTTTTTCAATTTCTTATAAATAATTATACCGTCCATGTTTTCCTACGGAATACCGTTATTTGCGGGAAAGCATTGCAAAAGTTGCGGCAAATATCATTGACAATCGGGCCCTGTCGAATTATGATTGTCTCATGGGCCGCGATTTCCCCAAGCGCGGCGGAGGAGGGACGGGCATGGCCAACGAGCCCAAGGCGTTCGACACGCGGCAGATCATGAAAAGGCCGGATTTCGAGCTTCAGTACAAGCGCGACTCCTACCTTAAAAAGGTAAAGCTTCATCACCACGATTTTTTTGAGATCTTTTTCCTCATCTCCGGCGACGTGACCTACACCATCGAGAGCAAGCTCTACAAGGTGGAGCCGGGGGACATCCTGCTCATCTCCCCCAGGGAGCTGCATCAGGTCCATATTCGCCCGGAGCGGGAGGTCTACGAGCGGTACGTCCTGTGGGTGGATCCCAAGGCCATCAAGCGTCTGAGCACCAAGCGGACGGATCTGATGCTGTGTCTGGATCCCTCCTGTCCCCGCTACCGCAACCAGCTGCACATGACGCCGGAGGATCAGCGCCGGATCTACGACATCGTCAGCAAGCTCTACGGCGAGCTCCAGGACGGGGGCTTCGGCGACGAGCTGATGCCGGAGTGTCTGCTGACGCTGCTGTTGGTGGAGATCAACCGCATCGCCCAGCGGGAGACGACCCCGGCGGAGGATCTGACCCGGGGCGGGCAGGTGGTGGGCCAGGTGGTGGACTATATCGCCCAGCACTACGGGGAGAACCTCTCCCTGGAGGAGCTGGCCGAGCATTTTTACGTGAGCAAATACCATCTGAGCCACGAGTTCAACCGCCTGGTGGGCACCAGCGTCCACCGGTACATCATGAAAAAGCGGCTTCAGATCGCCCGCTCCCTGATGGCCCAGGGGGTCAAGCCCAGCCACGTCTGGACCGAGTGCGGCTTCGGGGATTACACGGGCTTCTACCGGGCCTTCAAGGCGGAGTACGGCGTCACGCCCCGGGAGTTCGCCCGGAGCGTAAAGTAGTTTTTTCGGTTTCTGAACGCATTATACTGTATAGCTAAGCATAAGTCAAGTAATTTTTATTATTTTTTAATTCGTTTTTCGTATAAATGTGAAAGGAGTTGTACTATGGAACCTGTCAAGATCGCGTACATCGGCGGCGGCTCCAAGCTCTGGGCCCGGTCGTTTATGCAGGATCTGGCACTGGACCCCGACCTCACAGGCGAGGTGGCGCTGTACGACATCGACATCCCGGCGGCGGAGCGGAACCAAAAGATCGGCACGCGCGTCCACCAAAAGCCGGAGGCCAGGTCGAAATTTGTCTACACGGTGGCGAGGACGCTGTCGGAGGCCCTGACGGGGGCGGACTATGTGCTGATCTCCATCCTCCCCGGCACGTTCCGGGAGATGCGCTCCGACGTACACGAGCCGGAGGCCTACGGCGTCTATCAGTCCGTGGGCGACACCGCCGGCCCCGGCGGGGTGCTCCGGGCCATGCGCACCAACCCCCTTTACGAGGGCTTTGCCGCCGCCATCCGGGAGCACTGCCCGGAGGCGTGGGTGCTGAATCTGACCAACCCCATGAGCGCCTGCGTCAAGACGCTCTACCGGGTCTTCCCGGAGATAAAGGCCTTCGGGTGCTGTCACGAGGTCTTTCACACCCAGGATTTTCTCTGCTGTGTCCTCAAGGAGGCCACGGGCCTGGACGCCGGCCGCCGGGACATCTGGACGGACGTCTCCGGCGTCAACCACTTCACCTGGATCACCGGGGCGCGGTACAGGGGCATCGATTTGATGGCCCTGCTGCCGGATTTTGTGAAAAGGCACTTTGAGGAGGGCTTCAACGAGTCCGGCCCGGTGGACGACTATCTGACCAACACCTTTTCCTACGCCAACCGGGTGAAGATGGATCTGTGGCGGCGCTGCGGCGCTCTGGGCGCGGCGGGCGACAGGCATCTGGTGGAATTTGTGAACAACAGCTGGTATCTCAGGGACCCAGTGACGGTGAGGCGGTGGAAATTCGCCCTGACCACCGTGGACTGGCGGGAGGCCAACCAGGCCAGGCAGATCGCGGACTCCACCGAAATGGCCGAGGGGCGGAAGGAGATCCCCCTGCGGCCCTCCGGGGAGGAGCTTGTACGGATCCTGCGGGGCCTTGCGGGGCTGGAGACGGTGGTCACCAACGTCAACTTCCCCAATCGGGGCCAGATGCCGGGGATCCCCCTGGGGAGCGTCGTGGAGACAAACTGCGTCTTCACCCACGGGACCGTCTCCCCCGTCACCGCCCCTCCCCTGCCCCTGGGCGCGCTGTCGCTGGTACGGAGGGCCTCGGACAACATCGACCTTGTGTGCGAGGGCACGGCGGAGCGGGATATGGATAAGCTCTTCGCCGCCTTTTTGAACCAGCCCCTGTGCTCCGGCCTGACCATGGAGGACGCCCGGGCGCTGTTCACGAAGATGTGCCGCAATACCCGCGCGTATCTGGAGCCGTACTACCCGCGGCTCTGGTAATGGGATCACAGGTAATGGAATCACAAAAATCCGGCGGTCTTGGATGACTGCCGGATTTTTTCGTTGAAGGTTCGTATCAGTTTTCCATCTGTTTTCCGAGAAAGGCGGCCACGGTCTGGGCCAGCTTGTACTCCACCTCGCCCACCACGTTGTCGCCCTCGGTGAGGAACAGGACACAGCCCATCACGTCGCCCTCGGTGAGAATGGGCGCGGCCACGGTGACGGCGTATTTGTCCACGCCGTCCGCGGGGGCCACGGCCTTGCCGCCCCGCTCCCGGTGATAGACCTGGCGGCCCTCCATGATGGCCTCCAGCTCCCCGGACACCTGCCGGCCCGCCAGCTCCCGTTTCTGGACGCCGCAGACGGCGATGACGGAATCCCTGTCCGTGATGGCGGCGGCCAGGCCCGTGGTCTTGCTGAGCGTCTCCACCATCTGTCCGGCGAAATCGCTCAGGTCCCCCATGGGTGAGTATTTTTTGAAAATGACCTCCCCATCCTTCTCGGTGTAGATCTCCAGCGGGTCGCCGTCGCTGACAACATGGACATGGTAGACCTTGTCCCCGTGGTGAACGGAGGACTGGATGACGGCTGTTTGTGAGTTATCCGCCATGTCCGACTCAAAATTTGCAACTTCCGGAAGCGTCCCGCATTTGAGAAGGCTGTCTATGTCGGCCCGGAGCTCCACCTCTATGTGGTCCTCATAGACCTTGATTTTCTTCACGATGAGCTGGATGTCGTTCCGGTCCAGCTTTTCCTTGTTCAATATGTCGTCGAACACGTCCATAGCCGTCTTGGCCGCCCGGTTGACCCGGATGATGGTGTTCCGCTTGTCGGCGGCAAGGCGCATCTG